>JBMYXJ010000017.1:0-14715 GCA_049608285.1 Mycobacterium sp.
GCTTCCTGTTGCCTGGTCCATCGTGCGCACGTCACCGTCGCGATGGTGGGGTTCGTAAGGTTTACCTGCTGACCAGGGTAGGCACTTGTATCGAATGCCTCCGAGACTGGCATCCGTGCCACTTCGTCTGCACTGAGCCGTGGTGGCTGGGTGAGGCCGTACGAGTCGACGTTGCGAAGTATCGTCGCCAGTACCCGGCTAATAGGCTGAAGCCCCTCCGGAAGCACTGCGTAGTACAGCGATGTGCTGTCGGGAGCGTAGGCCGTCACTACGGCACCGACCGGTGCGGGAACTGGAAGCTCAAATCGGGGCTGACTGCCGGCCTCTGGGATGACCGGCGCTGTGAGGGCAGGCGCCTCCGGAATCACGTTGAACAGCCCAATGTCGATCGCGACCGGCGGTGCCACGATGTCCAGTCCCAGTGCGGTCGTCACTGCCCGGTCGTTCAGGTCGATTGGGCTGCGCCGGCCCTCCCACAGCAGCCATGTGTTGCCGGGCGCGGCGAGGGCGAGGATCCCACCGCCGGGGGGCAACTCCGTTGCTCGGCCGCCGCTCATCTCAGGCTGGCCGGCGATTACGGTGGTGCCGTCACGGCCGTCGCACACGGTCCAGTCGGAGTACCGCGTCGAGTTTTGGACCACCTGGTTGGGCGCCCCCGGGATGCCCAGAAGGTTTCCACGCGCGAACTGATCAAGTTCGGTGCTGCGAACCATGGTGGGGTTGACCGCGGATCCAGCGATGAGGCGCGCTGATGCGAGATTGAGCACCGGGTGCAGGCGATCGCCGAGGTGAACATAGAGCGCTGAGGTGGACCTGTCAGCCAAGACGATGTCGCTACCGGGCACGCTATGAGGGCGGATCAACGAAAAAACAAAGCTTCCGACGAGGCCGGTGATCGCCAGAAGTGCACCCACCGCGACCGCGCGCGACTGGGTACGTAGGGGGTCGACGAGCATCCGCGCATCGTGCAGCGCCACACCGGAGGCGATGCGGCGCATGACGAACCGCCAGCCCGACACCTGATGACGGGTGACGAATCCACGGCGATAGCGCACATGCTCGGGGTCTGAACTGGTCGGGGTTCGAGAGGTGAACGACCGTCGCGGGGAGTCTTGGTCAGTCACGTTGGTACCTGCAGCCCGAGTCCGCCCAGCAGAGCCGCGATCGATGTCCGCACATCATCGACAGTGATCGTCATCAGCTCTTGATCGGTGAGGTGCTCTCCGGCAGCGAAGTTGCCGGAGAGCTGACGTGTGTCCAACCGGTGCTCACGTTCTTCTTCGGAGCGCTCCACGATGTTGCGGACGAACCGTCCGTTGCCCGCGATGTCGATGCGACGCCGCGCGATGCCGTGGGCGTCTGGGCTTTCCGATGCGCACAGTGCGTCGAATACTGTCAGCATTTCTGCACAAGCAGCGTCGTCGAAAACACTGTCTCGTGTTTTGGCCATCGTCGAGGCGATCTCCACCAGTTCGGAAGGACTGTAGGACGGGAAGTCGATGGACCGGGTGAACCGAGAACGAAGACCCTCGTTGGTGTCGAGGAAACGATCCAATTCAGTGCGGTAGCCCGCAACGATGACGACGAGGCGGTCGCGGTCGTTTTCCATCCGCGCCAGCATTGTGTCGATGGCCACCAGCCCGAAGTCATTCTTCGCTCCGGTTGACACCAACGCATACGCCTCGTCGAGGAAAAGAACCCCGTCGAGTGCACTGTCGATGACGGCGTTCGTCTTGGCCTCGGTTTCGCCGATGTGCTGTCCCACCAGGTCCGCCCGGTGTACCTCGCAGACGTTCTCGCGCCTCAGCAGCCCCAGGCCGCAGTAGATCTTTGTGACCACGCGGGCGATGGTGGTCTTTCCGGTGCCCGGTGGTCCAGCGAATACAAGGTGGTGGGTTCGCTGGGCTACCGTGAGCCCTCGTTGCTGCCGCAGTAACGACATCGCAACCGAGCTCTTCAGCCGGGCGACTTGTGTTTTGACTTCGTCGAGACCGATGAATTCGGCGAGTTGCTGTTCGGCAAGTGAGAGCAGCTCAGCCTTACGTTCTTTTGCGCCAGGGTCGATGAAATCGGCCTCGCTGGGCTCGGTGGCGGGGTCCCAGACGTCGCTGCGTGCCGCGATTCGCGCGGCGGTGGTCGTGACGAAGCCGAAGGTGGGATCTGCCAGTGCCTCTTCGATCATGTTGTGGTCGGGCCGACTGGCGTACAGCTCGTGCAGCAGGTCGGCCGCTTCCATGTCCTCGCCGTGGCTGCGCAGGGCCAGCGCTTTGGCGAGTTTTCCGTCGATGGTGGCGACCTCGATCGGGCCCGACGGATCTTCGAGGTAGGACAGCGCAGGTGCGAACATGCCCAGACGTGCCAGTGAGATGCCCAGCACTATCCGAACGGCATGTGCGACCAGCGCATCCAGAGCGGGCTTTGCCTCACCGACCAACGGCGTCAGCAACGCGACCACGTCTGACCACCGCTCCGCCCGGTAATGGACTGCGGCATGCATCCAAAGCGCTTCGATCGAGAAAGTACTACGCGATGCAACCTCGACGATCAGATCGTGTCCGTGGGCGAGCTTCCCGCGAAGAATTGCGTTGGCTGCCAGGGCCAGCGCGAAACCGTCCGGCTCGCACGCCCGGAACTGAAGGTACAACCCGCTGTCATAGCCGAAGCCGAGCGCATCGGGGCTCAGCCCTACCTTTTCCCGCAGAGCGCCGGCGGTGGGGGTGGTGCTGCAGATGGCGCTGAGCACTCGCTCACTCGTGTCCCCGGCCACGGCGAGCCCCACCCAGCCGTCGCACTGATCGTGCGCGATGCTGGTGAGCGCCGTGAAGCCAGACCGGGCTGCATCCAAGTCGGCGGGCCGGCGACGACCTTTGACCGGCAAGCCCAGGGCCAGGCAGCACGTCGCGAAGCGGCTTGCCGCGTCGGGGTCTACCTGCGTCATCGGCGCAGCCGCCACGCCTTCCTCCCTACCCTCGTCGGATCCGCTCGAAGTAAGCATTGGGTAACCTAACAACCGAGCCCTGGGAACAGGTTATGCTGCCCTAAGTTGGCCGATGCGGGAGGGGTACAAATGGCTGTGGCCAATGCGTCGAGGGGGTGGCAGGGCGCAGTGCTCAAGTTGATGCGAGCTGGCGATTATGAGCTGACCGTCACAGGTACACGCCGCATCAGTGACAACTACCTACGGTTGAGTTTTTCCGGCGGTGGATTCCTGGCCGATCGTGAGATACATCCGACGATGTGGATCAGAATGTGGTTCCCCGATGGCGAGCGGGTACACCAACGCGGCTATACGGTTGTCAACCCGAGCCGGGCGACCGACTGCTTCGACGTCGAGTTCGCCCTGCACGACGGTATTGCATCCCGGTGGGCGGAGGAGGCGCAAGCCGGCGACACCATCGCTGCCACGGCACTGGGCAGTAACTTCAGCCTCCCAGAGCCCCCACCGGCCGGATATGTCATCGTGGGCGATACCGCGTCGCTGCCAGCCGTCAATTCGTTGTTGGAAGCGATCGGTGAGGCCCCGGCAAAAGTGTTCCTCGAGGCCGGGCGCGGTAGCGACCGGGATCTGCCGGTGGTCGGTGGCGCGGATGTGGCGTGGGTCGATCGGGTGAACTCCGGCGAATCACTGGTACGGGCGGTCAGCGCGGGGAGCTTTGATGGTTCGGACTACTTCGGGTGGGTCGCGTGTGACAACCGAACCACCCGAGCGGTGGCGAAGGTGCTGCGCGATGAGTACGGGATTTCACGCCGCGCAATCAAGGCCCAGGCGTATTGGGTCGCGTAACGCTTTGCCAGCGTGCTGGCTCTGAGGCTCTGGGGTAAATCACAGTGTTCGCAACGGGTTCCGAGCGCAAATACTCGAAATAATGGCCGCGGCCTCGTCGCTGATCGCGCAATCGAGTTCGTACGTTGTATCCGATATTGCTCTGGTGTTAAACAAGATCCGCACTATGGTTTCGGCGCAGATCAATACGTCGTTATCGCTCAGTTCTCGCGCGGCTAGATGATTGGTGCCGATCCGCAAACCGCTTGCGACATAGGCCGAACGGTGGTCATTGGGCACGCGGTTTCGGTTTGCAAGGAATCCGCATCGCTCCAACGCCTTCTCCGCGAGATATCCGCTGATACTCAGGTTGTCTCGCAAGTCCACGACCAGCAGATGGGTGTCGGTTCCATATGTGAGGAGTCCCAAACCGGCTGCAGAGAAATGGGCGGCGAGAAGATTTGCATCGTGCACCACTTTGCGTACCCATGAGCTGAAGCTGGGTCGCCTCGCCTTCTCGAATGCAACGCACTTAGCCGCTATGTTGGCGAAACTTGGTGTCCCCTGGGTCCCTGGAAACACTGATTTGTCAATGCTCTGCGGCCAAGTCAGACCGGCATCTCCGGGGGGGACAGCAGCGTCGGTGTCGCGTTCGCCCAAGAGTATGAGACCGCCGCGCGGCCCACGCAGCTGTTTGTAGGTGCTGGTGGTGGTGAAGTCTGCAATGTCGATTGGGCTCGGATGCTCACCGGCGACGACAAGCCCAGCGATGTGGCTGATGTCGGCAAGCAACAGCGCGCCAACTTCGTCGGCAATCTCGCGGAAGGCGGCGAAATCGATTCTCCGGGGATAGGCGCTCGCACCGCAGATGATCAGCCGCGGACGATATTGCAGCGCTTTGGTGCGGACTTGCTCCAGATCGATCTTCCCCGAGGCGTCGAGGCCGTAATGGGCTGTCCGGAAGTACTTGCCGGTTATCGACGCGCGCGCGCCGTGAGTAAGGTGCCCTCCTGAATCCAGGTGTAGGCCCAATATCGTGTCGCCGGGATTCAGCACGGAGAACGCGACCGCCAAATTTGCCGAGGAACCCGAGTGTGGCTGTACGTTCGCGTGGCGTGCAGTGAAGAGTCGCTTGGCCCTTGTGACGGCCAAATCCTCTAGAGCGTCGACATTCATAGCACCGGAATGGAAGCGTCGTCCGGGATACCCTTCAGCGGTCACCGCCGGGAAGCTGATGCCGCCGGCGATCGCAGTGGAAGGATCAGCCGGGCTTGATGCGGCCAGCAGATTCAGTGTGTGAGATTGGTATCGGTGCTCCTCCAGCAGTAGATCCGCGATCTGCGGGTCAGCTTCGTACAGGTCCTCAATGGCCATCTCCGCCAGCGCATTCAGTTCCCCGGGGTGATGGGTCACGTTGGCGCGGGCCGGCGGCGTAGCGGGCGAGTTCGGATGTTTTGTGGCCACCAGAACCAGCGGCCGAGAAGAGCTGCGATGGACGGAGTCATGAAGGCCCGTACCACCAACGTATCGAACAACAAGCCAAGCCCGATCGTCGTGCCTACTTGCCCGATCACCACGAGTTCGCTGACCGCCATCGACATCATCGTGAAGGAGAAGACCAGTCCGGCGGCAGTCACCACCGAACCACTTCCTCCCATGGCGCGGATGATTCCGGTTTTCAAGCCGGCGTGGACCTCTTCCTTGAGCCGCGACACCAGTAACAGGTTGTAGTCGGCCCCTACGGCCAGCAGGATAATCACCGACATTGGGAGCACCAACCAGTGCAGTTCGATTCCCAGGACATGCTGCCAGATGAGCACGGAGAGACCGAACGATGCGCCCAGCGACAAAGCCACGGTGCCCACGATGACGGCTGCAGCCACCAGACTTCGGGTGATCATGAGCATGATGATGAATACCAAACTCAGGGAAGCGATTCCGGCGATCACAAGATCGTATCGGTTCCCATCGGACATATCCTTGAGAATCGAGGCGGTGCCGGCCAGATATATTCTTGACCCCTCCAGCGGCGATCCCTTGATGGCCTGTTTGGCGGCGGTTTTGATCGCCTCGACCCTTGCCATGGCATCGGGTGACATCGGATTGCCTTCGTGGGAGACGATGAATTGCACCGCGTGCCCGTTGGGCGACAGGAACATATCCATGCCGCGCTGGAATTCCTCGTTCTCGAACGCTTCGGGAGGCAAGTAGAACGAATCGTCGTTATTTGCGGTGTCGAAGGCTTTACCCATCGCGGATGAGTTGTCCATCATTGCGTCGACCTGGTCCTGTAGCCCGCCCATGGTTGCCTGCATGGTCAGCATCATCACCCGCATGCTCTTCATGGTGGTGATCATCGGCGGCACCAGGGTCAGCATCTGCGGCATGAGGGCATTCAGGCGTTGCATGTCGGGCAGCAATTTCTGGAGGTCATCGGTCATGATGTTGATGCCGTCGATGGAGTCGTACAGTGAACGCAGCGCCCAACAAATGGGGATGTTGTAGCAGTGCGGCTCCCAGTAGAAGTAGTTTCGAATAGGCCTGAAGAAGTCGTCGAAATTTGCAACCTGATCTCTGATGTCGGCGACGTTGTCCGCCATTGTTGCCATCTTGCTGGTCATGGAATCGGTGGAACTGGCCATCTGTTTCATTAGCTCGAGCATCCCCTCCATGCTGTCGATCACGGTCAGCATCTGGTCACCCATGTCGCGCATGTCGGCCACGCGATCGCGCATATACGGCATGTTCATGGCCATCGGTGCGCCCGCCATGCTGAGCTGGTAAGGAATAGACGCCTGACCTATCGGGGTCCCACGGGGCCTGGTAGCCGCTTGCACCTTGGAAATTCCTTCTAGATTGAAGACGGACTTGGCGATTTTCTCGATGACCAGGAAGTCGGCCGGGTTTCGTAAATCGTGGTCGCTTTCGACCATCAGCAGTTCGGGATTCATCCGGGCTGGGGAGAAGTGCCGGTCGGCGGCCGCATATCCTTGGTTGGCGGGCAGGTCCGCAGGCAGGTAATTCCGGTCGTTGTAACTGGCTTTATACCCGGGCAGCGCAAGCAGGCCGATCAGAGCGAGTCCAGTCGTCACAATCAGGATGGGCCCAGGCCAACGCGCCACTGCGGCGCCGACCTTGCGCCAACCCTGCACCCGTAGTTGCCGTTTCGGTTCAAGCAGACCGAAGCGGCTGGCCACGGTCACCATCGCAGCCCCCAACGTCAGCGCGACCAGTACGACCACAACCATGGCGACCGCCAATGGGATGGCCAACGAGCGTAAGTAGGGCAAACGGGTGAACTGCAAGCAGAAAATTGCCCCCGCGATAGTCAGTCCGGAGGCGAGCACTACATGAGCCGTTCCGCGAAACATGATGTAGTAAGCAGATTCCGGGTCTTGACCGCTGGCACGAGCCTCTTGATAGCGGCCGATCAGGAAGATGGCGTAATCGGTTGTGGCCGCGACCCCCGCCGTCACGACAAGGGTGGTGGCAAGAGTGGAGAGTCCGATGAACTCGTGATAACCCAAGAAGGCGACAGCGCCGCGGGCAGCCGCGAGCGATAGCACTACCATGCCCAATACCAGTGATACCGTGACGAGCGATCGGAAGAAGTACAACAGCATTGCGGTGATCACCAAGAAGGTGACCATCTCGACCACTCTTAGGCTTCGGTCACCGGCGATCTGCTGATCAGCGACAAGCGCGGCCGGGCCCGTTACATGCGCTTTCACTCCTTCTGGCGGCGGAATTCCAGCCACGATCTCCTGAACGGCGGCTACCGAATCGTTGGCCAGCATCTCGCCCTGATTGCCGGCTAAATAGACCTGTAGGTTGACGGCCTTGCCGTCTGGGCTCTGTGCGCTTGCCTCGGTGAGGGGTTCGCCCCAGAAGTCCTGCACGGCCTCGACATGCCGGGGGTCGGCTTCGAGCGCGGTAACCATCTGGTCGTAGAAATCGTGGGCTTCTGCCCCGAGTTCCTGCTCGCCTTCCAGCACGATCATGACTGCGCTGTCAGATTGAAACTCGTTGAACACGTTACCAATGCGCTTCATCGCGATGACTGAGGGCGCTTCTTCTGGGCTCATCGCCACCGCGCGCATCTGGCCGACAATCTCTAGCTGCGGAATGCTGACGTTGAGCACGGCGATGACGACGGCCCAGAATAGGATTATCGGCACCGCCAGGCGGCGGATGAGCAGCGCGATGCCCGCCCGGTCGGCGTGCTTCGGGGCTGGTAGGGCGTCGGTGGACATTCGGCCCTTCGACGGCGTCACGCAGACTTCACCAAGCAGAAGGTCTGGCTGTTCACGCCATTGGAAATCTTCTCGTCTCTGACTTGCCCGTCGATAATGATTCGACACCCAATGGAGGTGCGGTTACCTTGCGCGACGACATTGGCAATTGCCGACGGGGCTGTGGTGCTTAGTGTCACTTCCCACGGCAGGGTCGCGTCGCTCACCCCTTGGGCCTCAATGTCGAGGTCGAGGTAGTTGATGTCGGCTACGGCCCCCGGGGGGCCGAAGACCTCGTAGGTGATCGTCTTCGGCTCGAACGACGTGGATTCGGTCGCGATGGTGTCGGGCGCGATCATCACAGGTTCAGAGCCGAAGAATCCGCGGACTCGATTCACCGTGAATCCCGCGATGACCACTACTGCCACGATCACCAGCGGAAGCCATACCCTCCTCAACAAACCCATGACCGTTTCACCGAGCCCAAAGCCACATCAGGGCTAGTAGCGGTGTTGGCAATCTCGCGTGGCCTGAGATCACCAACGCTGGGCGCACCCGAACTCCTTCGATGTCGTGAGCCTGATCCACGATTAATTAGGCTAGCCTACGCTAGCAAGCGTAGTGTCTGACTGGCGCCAGGGAGGGGCTGGGCTAGAGACCCGAGAGCGGCTCTCGGGCTCTTCAGTGCGGTCAATGGGTGGCTTCGCCGCTTGGAAATGAAGCGAAGGGTAAGGGTTCACGATGCGCGCCGTGTCGTTCGGTTTTCAGACCTGGGGGCGAGAGACCCTGCAAGCACTGATCGATCTTGGGCACGAGGTCCCGCTGGCCGTGACTCATCCGGCTAGTCAGCAGTCTTACAAGGCTATTTGGTCGTCCTCAGTCGAGGGGCTCGCGCGGGAGCGGGGAATACCGGTGCATCTGACCGACCGGATCGATGCTGAGACCATCGAGGTGGTCAAGCGCGCTCGCCCCCAGGTAATCATCGTCAACAGCTGGTACAGCTGGATGCCTCCAGAGTTGTATGATTTGCCGCCGCACGGCACCCTGAACCTGCACGACTCGCTGCTGCCCAAGTTCGCCGGATTCTCGCCTCCACTGTGGGCATTGATCAGCGGGGAGTCCGAATTCGGGCTAACGGTGCACCGCATGGACGAAGGCTTGGACACCGGCGACATTCTGATCCAACGATCGCTGCCGATCCGTCCGACCGACACTGGCACGGACTTGGTTCGGCGCGGCATGGAGTTGATACCTGGTGCGTTGCGCGATGCGCTGACGGCATTGGAATCCGGAACCGCAGTTTGGCAACCGCAGAACAAGGCGGACCGCATCTACTTCCACAAACGTTCTGAGCGGGACAGCATGATCGACTGGAATTGGCCTGCTGAGGATCTCGAACGCTTCGTACGAGCGCTGTCCGAACCGTATCCGCCTGCATTCACGTTCTACGGGGGAGAGCGCATCGAGATCCTTGAGGCGCGAGTATCCGAGTCCCGATACGGCGGAACGCCCGGCAGAGTGGTTGTGCAGGAGGGGGGCGGTGCGGTCGTCTCCGGACCCCATGCGTATCGCGGCGGAAACTACGCACTCGTGATCACCAAGGTTCGCGGTGCGGACTCAGTCGAGCGTGCCGGAAACGAGTTCTTTTCGCGTGGTGGCTATCTCACCATGGGGTGAGAAGAGGCCATTCGAAGGTCAGGGACGGCGGCTCGCCGGCCAAGATAGGGGGTTACTTGCAGCTATGCTCAACTACGGTACGCAACCAGACCTGCTGGGGCCGTTGACCGTTGCGCAGCGGTCAATATGGGCTGCCCAACAGCTCCGCCCCGAAGTCCCTTACAACTTCGCCGGCTATCTGGCGATCGGTCACGATGTCGACGCCGGCAAGCTGATGGCGGCATGTGAATCCGCGGCAACTCGATTCGGTACGCCTTGCGCGCGGCTAGCCGTCCTCGATGATGGCGAACCGACCTTCGTCGTCGACCGCTCTTTTCCGCAGACCCTGCGATGCATCGATCTGCGTGCCGAACCTGACTCGGTCGCTGCCGCCGAAAGCTGGATGAACGACGATTACCGCCATCCCGTCGATCTGACCCGAGACCGGCTCACTGACTTCGCACTGCTAAGAATCAGCGACGATCTGTCCTATTTCTACCTGCGCACGCACCACGTTCTCATCGATGGATACGGCGCCCACAACCTGATTCGCCATATTGCCGATGTTTACTCGGGATCCGATCCAGAAGTCGGTGAAGTCGACTTCTCCGAATTCAAACTCATCCGTCAGGCCGATCAGAAGTATCAACACTCTTCGCGCAGCCGTGCCGACGCCGAGTATTGGGCGACCGTTGCGCGGGGCCCCCTGGACGTCGCCGATTTGAGAGGGACAAAGAGATCGGTAGCACCACAACACGCGCTGGTGCGTGAGCTGGCGAGCATGCAGCAGCTGTCCAAAGGGCGGCAGGATCAGTTCGATGTCCCACGGATCGTCGCAACGATGGCGGTGTTTGTCGCGAAAACGACTGGGCGGCAATCTATATCGATGTCCCTGCCGGTCTCTGCGCGTACCACGGCGGCGCTGAAGAGATGCACGGGGATGGTATCGAACCTGGTGCCGCTGCTCATTGACGTCGATGACGACGACACCATTGGCGCGCTGACTGATCGAGTAAGCAAAGCGTTGATCGGCGCGCTGCGGCATCAACAATTCCGGCGCTGGCCCGACCTCGTCACCGATGACCGCCCTCCCGATATGAACGTCGAGTTCGGCCAGGTGATCAACGTACTGGACTTCGCTGCTCCGTTTCGTTTCGGGCAGTCAGAAACGACCACCCATGTGCTCACCACGTTTCCGATACAAGACATCGCAGTCAACATCTATCCACGGACGGGAGCCGGCGCTCCAAGAGTTCAATTCGCGTGGAATCCAGACCGGTACAGCGCTGATGAAATGGCGAGGCACATAGCGCGTTTGGAACTTCTGTTCGACCGGCTGTTCAACGCAGACGAATCAATGGTGGTGGGGGAGGTGTCGCTGCTCGATAGAGGTGAGCGAGATCTGGTGCTGGAGAGTTGGTCACGTGGCGGTGCACCGGGGCCGGTCGGCGTGGCACCGGAGTTGTTAGCTAGGGCGTTAGAGGCCAAGGCCGATGCGACGGCTGTCATTGACGGTCCTCGAAAGGTGTCCTATCGCGAACTCGATGAGTGGTCGACGCGCTTGGCGCGGGTGCTGATCGAGGCCGGAGTGGGTCCTGAGCGCGCGGTAGGCGTTGCGGTGGATCGATCCGCAGAATTGGTGGTGGCGTGGTGGGCGGTTGCCAAGGCCGGCGGGGTTTATGTGCCGATCGATCCCGCACACCCAGTCGAGCGAGTCGCTGCGGTGTTGGACGCAGTCGCCGCGGTGTGTGTGTTGACGCGTGGAAATGACAGTTCGGCCGGCTCAGGGACGAGACAGGTTGTGCGCGTCGATGGACGGGAAGGTACAGCTGAACTCAACGAGCCGGTCAAGGATGCCGATCGGTTGGTGCCGCTTCGAGTGGACAACACCGCCTACGTGATCTTCACCTCCGGCTCCACCGGCGCCCCGAAGGGAGTGGCGCTCAGCCACTCCGGCCTGTGTGGACTGGTGGCAGCGCAGCGGGCAGTCTTCGGGGTCGGTCCGGACGCGCGGGTGCTGTTGATGGCATCGCCGACGGTCGATGCATCGGTGTTCGAGCTGTTGTGGGCCGCCGGGGCGGGAGCGACGTTGGTGGTCGCCCCGTCCCATGTTTACGGCGGGGACGCGTTGACCAACCTGATGCGTGAACAGCGGGTCAGCGCAGCGGTAATGACTCCGACGGTGCTGTCATCGCTGGATCATCTCCGGTTGGGTGCGGTGGACACGCTGGTTACCGCCGGGGAAGCCTGTCGGTCAGAGCTTGCGCGCGTCTGGGCGCTGGATCGGCAGATGTTCAACGCGTATGGCCCCACCGAGACCACCGTTTGGGCTACCTGCAGCGCACTCCTGTCGGCCAGCGGTCCGATCAGCGTGGGCAGTCCCATTCCCGGGATCCGCGTACTAGTACTCGACGCGCGCCTGAACCCAGCGCCCATCGGGGTGACTGGTGAGCTGTACCTGTGCGGACCTGCACTGGCGCGCGGCTACATAGGCCGCGCGGAGTTGACCGCAGAACGATTCGTTGCCAACCCCTTCGAAGGCGAGGGGAGGCGAATGTATCGCACCGGTGATTTGGTGCGGTGGAACTCGACAGGTGACTTGGACTACGCGGGTCGTGTCGACACCCAAATCAAACTGCGGGGCCAACGCATCGAACTGGGCGAGATCGAAAACACCCTACTGACCTGCCCACAGGTAGCCCAGGCCGCCGCAACCATGCACCACAGCAAAACCGGCACTCACCTTGTCGGCTACATCGCACTCGACCACGCCACCACAGCCGGGGGTGACTACCAGCACGTCCAACAGTGGCAACAGGTGTATGACGATCTCTACGGTGCCGAAATCGATGTGGCCGAGTTCGGCACGAACTTCGGGGGCTGGAACAACAGCTATACCGACAATCCGATTCCGCTCGACGAAATGGAGGAATGGCGCTCGGCCACGGTCGAGCGGATCATGACGCTGCGGCCGCAGCGAGTGTTGGAGATCGGCGCCGGGTCCGGGCTGGTGTTGTCGCAGATCGCCCCACGGTGTCAGCACTATGTCGCTACCGATATGTCGACGATGGCGATCGACAACCTTGCTCGCTCAATGGAGGGGTTGCAGATCCCGTGGCGTGATCGGGTCCAGCTGCTGGCCCAGTCGGCTGACGTGACTGAGACACTGCCGCAGGGGTACTTCGACACAATCATTCTCAATTCGGTAGCCCAGTACTTCCCCAACAAGGAATACCTAGCCACTCTCATCGACAAGGCTTTGGATTTGTTGTGCCCTGGGGGGGCGCTGTTCATCGGGGACGTCCGCAATCACAGTCTGCAAGCTGCATTTCAAACCGCGGTGACACTTGCAGGTAGGAAGACCCGAACTGATAGCGACACCACCGATGACACCGACGCCGCCAAGATTCGCGAACGGGTTCGGCGGGCCATTCTCGGGGAGCCTGAATTGCTTCTGGCCCCTGAGTTCTTCGCCACGCAAGCCGCCCGACACGGGTCAGTAACCGGACTCGACATCCAAGTCAAACGGGGACTAGCCGACAACGAACTCAACAGGTACCGCTACGACGTCGTCATCCACAAGAGCCCGACAACGCCGCGCTCACTGGCTCACGTAGCTTCCCGTGGGTGGAACGAGTGCGCAGGTCTGGGTGGACTGCACGCACAGTTGGTGTCCCAAACTATCCCCGCTGTTCGTATCACCGACATTCCGCGGGCCGGGCTGGTCACAGACGTCCACATCGAACAGGCACTCGCGGCCGGGCTTTCGCTGACCGATGCGCTCCACCAGGCCGACGCGGTCGAGCCCCAGGCCACCACCGCCGAGCAATTGCACCGTCTCGGGGAGACGACCGGCTACCACGTCGCCGTCACCTGGGGCGCCCAAGCCGGCACCTACGATGCTGTCTTCGTCGCCGCTGATGACGGCGATGAACAACAAACCCCACAGTTCACCGACGTCTACCTACCGCCCGTCGACGCGACCAAATTCGGTAACGATGCCAATGACCCGCAGACCAACACCAAAATCGGTGCAGTGCGTCAGTGGCTGGGTATGCGTTTGCCCGAGTACATGATGCCGGCGCAGATCGTTGTCCTCGACGAGTTCCCACTGACCGCGTCGGGCAAGATTGACCGAAAAGCGTTGCCGGCACCTGTTTTTTCTGCAACACGCTTTCGCGCCCCGCAGACCGAGACTGAAGAGGTCGTCGCCGCAGTGTTCGCCGAAGTGCTTGGCTTGCGCCGCGCCGGGCGCGATGATGATTTCTTCGCGCTCGGCGGAGATTCTTTGATCGCCACGCAGGTCAGCGCGCGACTGCAGTTGAAGCTGGGCCGAGAAATGCCGGTCCGGTATCTGTTCGAGAACCCTACCGTCGGGGGTCTAGCAGCCTACCTGGACCTACATCGTGGTGGTCCCGCGCGCCCGCAACTGCAAGCGATGCCGCGCCCCGAGAAGATTCCACTGTCATATGGCCAGCAGCGGTTGTGGTTCCTCAATCAGTTCGAGGGTGGGGGAGCAACCTACAACATGCCCACGGCTTTTCGAGTCCATGGGGCGCTGAATGCTGCGGCGCTGGGCGCGGCTCTCGACGATGTGATAGCCCGCCACGAAACACTACGCACCAGGTTCCCCGACATCGACGGTGTGCCATTCCAGGAGGTGCTTCCCGCGCAGGCAGGGATGTGGCGGCGCGGCGCCGCACCGGTGCTGACACTGCCCGAGCAGAAACTGGACCGCGAGTTGGAAGCCCTGGCGGGACGTCGGTTCGACTTGTCGTCAGAGGTCCCGATTCACGCGCAGATCTATTCGTTGGGTCCAGAACACTATGTTGTAGGCATCGTGTTGCACCACATCGCGTTTGATGGGTGGTCCCTTATTCCCATGCTCAGCGATGTGAGGACGGCATACCAAGAGCGGTTGCAGGGCCGGGTCCCGGCCTGGGAACCGTTGGAGGTGCAGTACGTCGATTACACCTTGTGGCAACGGGAGCGGCTGGGAACGGAGTCAGATCCCAACAGCGCGATCGTCGGTCAGTTGCAGTACTGGCGGCAGGCATTGGCGGA
>JBMYXJ010000018.1:0-226 GCA_049608285.1 Mycobacterium sp.
GCCCTCACCGCGGTGTTCGCCGGGGTACAGGGGGCGGGCCTCGCAACCGCGGGGCCGCCGCCGCCCTGTTCCTTCACCCTTTCCATGCCGCAGCTGGTGCAGGTTTCCGGCGTCGACATGGTCACCGCGACGTTGACGCCCGATCAGTGCGGTCCGCCGGCCGCGCCGGCGCAAAGTGTGGCTTGCCTTCAGAAGCAGGCCGGAGATCGGGTCACGCGCTGCCACC
>JBMYXJ010000018.1:270-1873 GCA_049608285.1 Mycobacterium sp.
TTGCCAAGTGCTCGGCCCTTTTTCCGCGACGCTCTAGCAGAAATTGCACACTCGATCAGCCCGTGCGGTACTCCAGCACCTCGTCACGGCTGAGCAGATCCTCACCGGTGATCACCACCAATTCGGTCGCCGACAGCCGATAGGTGGTGCCGTCGTTGCGAGCCTCGAAGCCTGCCGGGATCACCCGCACATCGTCTAGCCGCAGGAATGCCCCGTCTTGTAGCCGGGTTCCGGTGTATTCATAGGTTCCGTCGGTTTCGCGACAGATCACCATCGCCGAGCGTGTGGTGTGCGCAATAGCGACGGCGTGCTGGCGGGCGCTGCAACGCGCGGTGCTGTCGATAAAACCGTGATCGTCCATCGCGAGCCCGGCAGGTTTAGGCAGCGGTGCCACAGGTTCGGGCGGCGGCACCGCAGTTGTCGGCTTGGCCGGCGCGACAACCTGCTTGGGTGCGGTATTCGGTTGGGCGGGAAGGGATTGCGGCCGTGCGGGTTCCTCATCGGCTGAGTGCAGCATTCCGAAGACGATGCCAAGTGTCGCGATCGACGCCAACACGATGGAGATGGCCGAACCCTTAGCTTTCAGCACCCCACGCGCCGGGGCGTCGAGTGGCGGGGCGGGTTCGGTCTGCGTCGGCATGCCTGCGCTCCCTCGTTGCGGTGCGGAGTGTGCTGGTGAATAGCAAACCACCTGCATTGCGGGCGTCGCGCCACCGCTGTCGGCGTTTCGCCGCCGAGATGGGCGCCACCTCAGCTTAGGGGAGGACGGATAGTTCCTCGCCGAGCCGGTACCCGGCTGCCATCGGCAACGTATCTCCACTCCAGAAAGATCCTGGATCAAACCAATTGTATTGCTTCTCGGTCCTCAACAAACCCATCTCTTCGTAGGTGATGGCGACTACCTCGGCGCAGTACGCGGTTTCCAGTCCGGCACTGAACTTCTCCGCCTTCCGGCGTTGAACGGATTGGCGAACTTTATTGTGCACAAACGGGATTCCACGGGTGAAGTCGGCGGTGTTGGGAACGCGGCCGCGGATCCAGCGGCCGGTCAACCGGGCTGTGGTCGGGAACGCAGTGCCGTCCATCCTCGCTATCACCCGCAGCGCCCGGTCCTCCTGATCGCTACTGGCATAGGGCGTGAGCTGACGCAGCCAGCAGCGTTGGTCATAGGTCCCGGTCCAGCGCTCCACGGCTTGGCCCAGGTCGTTGAGCTGCACTCCACGATGATTGGTACCTGTCCACATATCAACGAGCTTGTCGCCAAGCTCGGCATGCCAGATCAGTGGCGGCAAATCGTCGAGTGCGACCGTCATCCCAACATGGTTGACCGGGCTGTTTGTCATCGACTGGATGGCGCGGTCGGGGCGGGAGTGTCCGCGGAACAACCAGATGTCGCCGGTGCGGGTCTCGTCCAGCGCGCGCTGCAGTGACACCGTGCTTGGATTCACCCCCGCAGCTTAGGCAGACTGAGTCCATGCGTGGAATCTGGAAGTGGGTAGGACTTGCCGGTGTCGCTGGAGTGGTAGCAGGCGGTGTGCTCGTCGCGCGCGATCAACGTCGCCGCAATTCCTACACCCCGGACGATATCCGGGCCCGCCTGCAT
>JBMYXJ010000018.1:1904-14659 GCA_049608285.1 Mycobacterium sp.
GTCTAGAGTGCCACCGCGTACAGCATGTGCGCCCCGGCGAAGCCCTTGAGTTCGGCTTCTCGACCGTCATCGAAACTGATGTCGGCGTTGTCCGCAACGTCGACGATGGCGTCGCGCACCGGCGCACTAACCAGGAGTTCGCCACCGTCGGCCTGCCCGGCCACCCGCGCCGCCATCGCGACATTGCGACCAAACAGGTCATCGCCTCGCCGGACCGACTTGCCGACGTGGATTCCCATGCGCACGCGAATACCGTTGGGGTGCTTGCGCAGTGAGCGCTGAATCTGGATTCCGCAGCGGACCGCCTGATCCGGTGTGGCGAAAGCGACCATGAATCCGTCACCTTGGCTCTTGACTACGTAGCCGCCGTGATTGCCGACGTGCCGGTGCACGGACTTGTCGTGCTTGCCGATGAGCCTGACCCAGGCCCGATCGCCGATGCGCTCGTTGAGGGCGGTGGACTCCTCGATGTCGGAGAACATGATAGAGACCTTGCCGCTGGGTGCCAGCCGCGCCAGGTCAGGTCTCTCGACCTCGGCCCAATCCGCGAGCTCCTCGATCGAGGACTGGACAGCTGCGCCAAACCCGTCGGTACGCAGGATGTTAGCGGTCTGCCACACAGTCTTGACGGCTTTGGTCCCGCCGGAGAGCAGCAGGTTGCGAGTGTCGACGCGGCGACGAAGGTCGTCGGATTCTTCCCGGGCTGCCCGCAGGCGCAACACCACCACGACCAGCGCGATCGCCTCGCCGATGACGACCACCGCCAGCGCGCAGGCCGCGATCTGCACTCCGGTCACGGGCCAAGTATTCAATGCTGATCCGGTGATGACGGCGCGGTAGCCCTCATCGCAGGACGAACTGCACGACCACCTCAGAGAACGCGTCGTTGTCGTCGCCCGCAGCGGTGTGCCCGGCCCCGGTCAACTCAGCGAACTCGGCGTTGGGCACCTTCTGCAAGAAGTCTTCGACCGCTTCCTCGCTGACCACGTCGGAGAGCTTTCCCCGAATCAGCAGAATCGGGATGGACAAGTTCATTGCTGCTTGCTCAAGCAAGTCGACCCGTGCGAACGGATCCTCATCCGGTTTGGTCAGAAATGCCGGATCCCAGTGCCAATACCATCGGCCATGGCGCTGCCGCAGGTTTTTTTTCAACCCGTCGGCGCTGCGCGGCTTGGTGCGGTGGGGCAAGTAGGTGGCCTCCTCCAGCGAGTCGAACCCGTGTACGTGGCTGAACATGAAGTCACGGATTCGGGCGCTTCCGTCCTTCTCGTACCGCGGCACGACGTCTACCAGGATCAGTCGTTGGACAGCGTCCGGGCCCGCTTCCTGTGCTGCGAGTATTCCGGTAAGCCCGCCCATACTCGCGCCGACAAGGACCACCGGTCGTCCAATTTGCCGGAGCACCTCGCAGGTGTCCGCGCTTAACGCCTCCACCGTGTAGTTCGCTGCCGGTGAGCGATCGCTGTCGCCATGGCCCCGGCTGTCGAGCGCGACCACGTGCAGGCCCTGGGAAGCCAGGATCTGCCCAGTGTCCTTCCAGGAGAAGCGGTTCTGGCCGCCGCCATGCAACATCAGGACTGAGGGGCGGGAACTGTCGAACTCCTGGCCGGACCGCAGCGTCGCATCCGGGTTGTTCCATTCGTCGGCAACCAGGGACAGACCTTCGGCGCCGTGAAAAATCACGGCTGTTGACTCACTGCGGGTTGCGCTCACCGATGTCCTCTCGCCGGCTACGAAACATCACGTTACCGAGCGTCGAATCGGTCGCTGTCCGGGCATCCGACGGGACCCGCGGCTCTTTCGATCGGTTTCACGCACCTGCGAGGGCTCAACAGGGGAGTGCGGAGTACTCGATCTCCGATCTTCAGCGGATCGGCCGGGCAGCTGTGGACCGGTGCCATTCGGAATTGCCCACCCCGTTCTCAACCTTGCGGCGCGCTACGATCTGCGCGCTGACCAGGCCGTAGCTGCTCCTGACAGACCCGAACGCCGCAGAAACGCCGGGGCCCGGGCGCACCGAATCGTCCGCGTGCGGCGACGCGCGGAAACGGTCCCAGGTTTCCGCACCATTATTTGGTGATATACGGTTCGTCAACGGCCACCCATGTGTAACGTCTCCCCAAGCCTGTTTGGCGGGGGTTCTTGGTGGGAGGACTGCGGTAATGGCGGTGAGCGGCACGCGAGGGGGGATCCGGTAGATGGTTGCTTCCAGTGTTGTCGGCAAACCGATCCGTGCGCTCGGCGGCTTCTACTCGATGATGCTCGACACCTTCGTGGCGCTGTTCAAGCCACCGTTCGCGTGGCGCGAGTTCGTCTCGCAATCCTGGTTTGTCGCGCGTGTGTCGATTGTGCCGACGCTGATGCTGACCATCCCCTACACCGTGCTGCTGACCTTCACTTTCAACATCCTGCTGCGGGAATTCGGCGCGGCGGACTTCTCGGGTACGGGCGCCGCGCTCGGCACCGTGCGCCAGATCGGTCCGATTGTGACAGTGCTGGTGGTCGCGGGAGCTGGCGCGACGGCGATGTGCGCGGACCTGGGTGCTCGAACCATTCGTGAAGAGCTCGACGCGTTGCGCGTCATGGGTATCGACCCCATTCAGGCGCTTGTGGTTCCGCGGGTTCTGGCGGCGATGCTGGTGTCGTTGGCGCTATCAGCGACGGTGATCCTGGTGGGTTTGGCCGGCGCCTACTTCTTCACCGTGTACGTCCAGAACGTCTCACCAGGGGCTTTCGCTTCGGGCTTGACGCTGATCATTGGCTCCATTGACGTTTTCATCGCGCTGGTGAAAGCGGCGCTGTTTGGGCTGTCGGCCGGCCTCATCGCCTGCTACAAGGGCATTTCGGTGGGCGGGGGCCCCGCCGGTGTCGGCAACGCGGTCAACGAGACCGTGGTGTTCACATTCATGGCGCTGTTCGCGATCAACATCGTCGCGACCGCAGTCGCGGTGAAGGTGACGATGTGACAGTTTCACACCCGCACTCCCAGTTCCCCTGGCTTAAGGCCCGGTTTCGGGCCATCGCCGGCCCCTGGAACGACATCGGCGTGCAGACCCAGTTCTACGGGCACACGCTTCGGTCGATCCTCACCGCCGTCACCCGCTACCGGGTCGAGCTCTTCCGCCTCATCGCCCAGATGGGTCTGGGCGCAGGGGCATTGATCGTCATCGGCGGTACGGTCGCAATCGTCGGGTTCCTGACGGTGACCACGGGCGCGATCATTGCGGTGCAGGGCTACACCGACTTCGCCGAGATCGGTGTAGAGGCACTGACCGGCTTTGCCTCAGCCTTCTTCAACGTGCGCTTGATCGCGCCGGCAACGACGGCGATCGCGCTGTCGGCCACCATCGGTGCAGGCGCGACCGCCCAGTTGGGTGCGATGCGGATCAGCGAGGAGATCGACGCGCTGGAGGTGATGGGTATCCGAAGCATCGCCTATCTGGCCTCCACTCGAGTGGTTGCCGGGCTGATCGTGGTCATTCCGCTGTACTGCGTCGGTGTATTGGCTTCCTTCTGGGCCGCCCGATTCGGCACCACCGTGATCTACGGCCAGTCGACCGGTGTCTACGACCATTACTTCCGGACCTTCCTCAACCCGACAGACCTCTTCTGGTCGTTGGGCCAATGCGTGGCGCTGGCCATCGTGATCATGCTGGTGCACACCTATTACGGTTACACCGCGCGTGGCGGGCCGGCTGGAGTTGGCGAGGCCGTCGGGCGGGGAGTGCGTACATCGATGATCCTGTCCGCATTCGTGCTCGTGATGATCTCACTTGCGGTGTACGGACAGTCCGGCAACTTCAATCTGGCGGGTTGAGCTATGGACGACGACGGTCTGCATCCTGGGTGGTGGACGCTGCTTCTGACGCTGGTGCTCATTGGGGCCGTGTGGCTGACCATCGCGTTATTCACCGGAACTCTCAAGTCCACTGCACCGGTGACCCTGACCTCGAAGCGGGCAGGTCTGAATTTGGAAGACAACGCCAAGGTCAAGCTGCGTGGCGTACAGGTGGGCCACGTATCCAACATCGCAGTGACCGGCCAGGAAAAGTCACCGGTTGCGTTGCGCCTTGAGATCGACCCGGAGAAGTTGCAGTTCATCCCGGCCAACGTCGAGGCGCAGATCAACGCCACCACGGTGTTCGGCTCCAAGTTTGTCGATCTGGTGTACCCGAAGAACCCGGCTTCGCAGCGACTCAAAGCCGGAGACGTGCTGGAGTCACGCAACGTGACGACCGAGGTCAACACGGTGTTCGAAAACCTGGTCGGGGTGCTGGAACAGATCGATGTCGCCAAGCTCAACAGCACCCTGTCGGCGCTGGGCGACGGACTGCGCGGCCAGGGCGAGCGGATGGGTCAGGCGACCACAGATGCCAATCAGGTCCTGCTTGCCCTGAACCCGCGCTACGACACCATCCGGGAGGACCTGCAGGCGCTGGATTCCTTCAATCAGGCCTATAGCGCTGCAGCCCAGAACATCCTGGCAACGCTGGACGCGGCGAGCACTACCAGCACAACCCTGGTCAACCAGTCCGGTGATCTGGATACGCTGTTGTTGGCCACCGTGGGGCTATCCAACAGTGGCATCGACCTGCTGGCGCCCAATCAGGCAAACCTGGTCAAGGCCATCAACGTGCTGGAGCCGACCACGAGCCTTCTCCACAAATACAGTCCCTCTTACACGTGCCTGCTGATGGGCGCCAAGCACCTCCTCGATGAGGGCGGGTATGAAGCACCCGGCGGTAACGGCCGCACACTGGTACTCGACGCCGGGTTGTCGTTCGGCGACGATCCCTACCACTATCCGACCCACCTTCCGATCATCGGCGCCAAAGGCGGCCCTGGAGGCAAGCCCGGCTGCGGCTCGCTACCAGACGTGTCGGAGAACTGGCCGGTGCGCAACATGGTGACCAACACCGGCTTCGGCAGCGGCCTGGACTTCCGCCCCAACCCGGGCATCGCGTTCCCGATGTATGCCAACTACTTCCCGACGACCCGTGGCTACCCGGAACCGCCGAGCGTCCGCAACCTGTTCGGTGGGCCCGCAATCGGGCCGATGCAGCGCGGCGGGCCACCGTGGCCGCCAGCGCCGGCCTACGGTGCGAAGCTGTACGCACCGGATGGCACCCCGCTGTGGCCTGGGCTGCCTCCGGCCCCCCCGCCGGGCGCGCCGCGGGATCCGGGAGCGACGCCAGGTCAGGAACCGTTCGTGGTTCCGAATCCGTCGCACCTGCAACCGACTGCAGTTCCCTGGCCGTTTGTCCCACCCGCGGTTCCGGCCGTGCCAGGACAGCCAGTGGCGGGGCCGCCCATACCCCTCAACCCCGCATATCACCCCTGACCCGAACCGACCCACCAGCATGAGAGGTAACCGATGACAGCGAATATCCGGGCAGACGCCGTGCGTCTCGCGGTGTTCCTGGGCGTGTGCCTGCTCGGCGTGTTCGGCCTGTTCGCAGTCTTCGGCCAAATGCGTTTCGGCGAGGAAAGCCACGAGTACCGGGCTGAGTTCATCAACGTGACCGGGCTTAAGGCCAACGACTTCGTCCGGATCGCCGGGGTAGAGGTCGGCAAGGTCAAAGATGTCGAGATCCAGCCCGACACCACCGCCCTGGTCAAGTTCAGCGCCGACGATTCGGTGGTCCTGACCGAGGGCAGCAGGGCCGTGATTCGCTATGACGACCTGATCGGTGGTCGGTATCTCGCCTTGGAAGAAGGGGTCGGCGGGACGCAGCGACTGAGCCCGGGGGACACCATTCCGCTGTCGCGAACTACGCCGGCCTTGGATCTCGATGCGCTGATCGGCGGGTTCCGACCTCTGTTCAAGGCGCTGGATCCGGATCAGGTCAATGCGCTGTCCGGGCAGCTCATCAGCGCTCTGCAGGGCCAGGGTGGCACCATCAACTCGTTCCTGGCTCAGACCGCTGCGCTGACGAGCACGCTAGCCGACCGCGACCAGTTGATCGGCTCGGTCATCGTCAACCTGAACACCGTGCTCGGATCACTCGGGGGCCAAAGCGATCAGTTCGCCAAGGCGGTGGAGGCACTTTCGGAACTGGTGGGGGGCCTCGAAGCCCGCGGCGAGGCCATCAGTAGTGGCTTGGCTTACACCAACGCCGCGGCGGGCACCATTACCGATCTGCTGGCCGAGGCGCGACCGCCGCTGAAGAAAACGATCCAGGAGACCGACCGAACTGCCGGGATTGTGGTGGCCGACAACGATTATTTCGACAATCTCCTCAACACCTTGCCCGACGCCTACCAGGCGCTTGGTCGGCAAGGAATCTACGGAGACTTCTTCAGCTTCTACCTTTGTGACCTGGTCTTGAAGATGAACGGAAAGGGCGGACAACCGGTTTATATCAAGGTGGCCGCCCAGTCCACCGGGAGGTGTTCGCCGCGATGAAGCCTTTCAGTGACCGCAATCAGTTCGTCATCGGCGCGGTCGGCCTTGTAGCCACACTGGCGGTTGTGCTGGGGGCGGTGAACTTCCAACGACTGCCGTTCGTCGACCAAAGCCGTGAGTACACGGCGTACTTCGCTGAGGCCGGCGGACTGAACACTGATGCAGCCGTGCAGGTTTCTGGTTTCAAAGTCGGCCAGGTCCAGTCCATCGAGCTGGACGGACCCCAGGTGCTGGTGAAGTTCACTGTGGCCAAGGGCATTCGGCTCGGTGACCGCACTGAAGCCGCAATCAAGACCAAGGGGCTGCTGGGGAACAAGATCCTGGAGGTCACAGCCCGAGGAGACGGCCGGCAGGAGGGCACCATTCCGCTTGACCGCACCCGGTCGCCCTACCAACTCCCCGACGCCCTGGGTGATCTGGCGACCACGATCAGCGGCCTGAACACCGATCAGCTTTCCGACTCGCTGAGGGTGCTCTCCGCAACGTTTGCCGAGACACCGCCGCAGCTGAAGATCGCGATAGAGGGCGTGGCACGCTTCTCCGACACCCTCAGCAAGCGCGATTCGGAGTTACGTGACCTGCTGAGCAACGCGAACAAGGCCACCACGGTGCTGGCCGAACGCAGTGATCAGGTGGTGAGCCTCGTCGCCGACACAGCCGCGCTGCTTGGAGAACTTCAGATGCAGAGCGCGGCGCTGGATCAGATCTCCGGCAACATCTCCGCACTCAGCCTGCAATTGCAAGGTTTCATCGGCGAGAACCGCGAGACCATGAAACCGGCGCTAGAAAAACTCAACGGCGCCCTGACGATTCTGGACAACCGCAAGGAGCGGTTGCAGGAGTCGCTGAGGCTGTTGAACCCCTACATCATGTCATTGGGCGAGAGTGTCTCCTCGGGTCCGTTCTTCAAGAACTACATCGGCAATCTGCTCCCCGGACAGTTCCTGCAGCCGTTCATCGACGTGGCCTTCTCCGACCTCGGCTTGGACCCGAATGTGCTGCTGCCCTCCGAGCGCGCCGATCCACCCGTCGGGCAGCCCGGAACGCCCGCAATGCCGATACCGTACCCGCGGACCGGCCAAGGTGGGGAACCCCATATGACGATTCCGGATGCCATCACCGGCAATCCCGGCGACCAGGGGTGTGGTCCGCCCGGACTGGCGCTGCCCGGCCCGACGGGTTGCTACCCCTACCGTGAACCGCTGCCTCCACCACCACCCGGTGCTGCGCCGCCCGGCCCGCCTGCGTTGGCTCCGCCGGGACTGGAGTCCATCGCGGTGCCGACGCCGCGGCCAGTCGCCTCTTCCGCCCCAGGTGAAGGGGGTGCATCATGAGAAATCCGCGAACGCTGATCACTGCGGCACTGGTGGTGCTGCTGGTCGCCGGGGTAGCTGTTCTGGTACGCACCACCGACAGGGTCAACCGTATCCATGTGGTGGGGTACTTCGAGAACAGCAACGGCGTCTTCGTCGGCGACGAAGTCCGTGTCCTTGGGGTGCCTATCGGAGGCATCACGTCGATCGAACCCCAGCCCGAACGGGTGAAAATCTCGTTCTGGTACGACAGTAGCTACGACGTGCCAGCCGACGCGAAGGCTGCAATCCTCTCGCCTGCGCTGGTGACCTCGCGTGCAATCCAGCTCACGCCGGTGTACACCGGCGGGCCGGTGATGGTCGACAACACCGTGATCCCCGAGGAGCGCACTGCGGTGCCTGTCGAGTGGGATGATGTGCGAGCGCAGTTGCAAACGCTCGCCGAGACACTGCAGCCGACTGAGCCTGGCGGGGTGAGTCCGCTGGGATCGGTGATCAACACGACAGCTGATAACTTGCGGGGCCAGGGCGCTAACATCCGTGAGACGGTCATCAAGTTGTCGGAGGCGTTCTCTGCGCTTGGCGATCACAGCACCGACGTCTTCTCCACGATCAAGAACCTGGCGACCCTGGTCTCGGCATTGCAGGACAGCACGAACTTGATGCGGCAACTGAACCAGAACCTGGCCTCGGTCACCGGACTGTTGGCTGATGATCCCGGCGAAGTAGCCAGCGCGGTAAGGAATCTCAGCGCTGTGGTCGGTGATGTGCAGTCCTTCGTCGCGGAGAATCGCGAGGCGCTGGGAACGACATCGGACAAGCTGGAGGGCGTGACCACAGCGCTCTACGAGAGTCTCGACGACATTGAGCAGTTCCTGCACTCAGCGCCTAATTCGTTCCAGAACTACGTCAACATCTGGCAGCCCGCGCAGGGTGCGGTGAGCATGATCCTGGCGGTCAATAACTTCGCCAACCCGATCCAGTTCCTCTGCGGCGCAGTCCAAGCCGCGTCCCGCCTCGGTGCTGAAGAGTCGGCGAAGCTGTGCGTGCAGTACCTCGCGCCGATCATGAAGAACCGGCAGTTCAACTACCCGCCGCTGGCGCTGAACCAGCTCATTGGTGCCACCACGCGGCCCAACGAGCTCACCTTCAGTGAGGATTGGCTGCGTCCCGACTACATACCGCCGGGTGGTCCGCCGCCGGCAGCGCCGCCTCCGGGTGGTCCGCCGCCGGCAGCGCCGCCGCCGGCAGCTGCGGCACCGGCCTATATCCCGCCGCCACCGCCCGGCAACTCCATCAATGGGGTGCCGGTACCGGCGGTACCTCTGCCGCCACCGCTGCCCGCTGAGAAGACAGCGGCGACGAGCCCCGACCATGCGCTTCTCGGGCTGATGATGCCGGGCGGAGCGGGCTCATGAGGTCGACAGCGCGGGTGCGGACCGGGGTTGGTGTGGCTCTGCTTGCCCTGGCTTTGGTGGCGTCAGGATGCGGTTGGCGTGGATTGAACTCGGTTTCGCTGCCCGGTGTCGCGGGCGTGGGCCCCGGCTCGTTCACGATTCAGGCGCAGATGCCAGACGTTGACAATGTCGAACAGAACTCTCGGGTTCGGGTAGCCGATGTCAACGTCGGCACCGTGACGAAGGTCGAACGCCAGGGCTGGAACGCCCTGGTAACCATGACGCTCAGCGGCGATGTCGTGTTGCCCGCCAACGCGACGGCCAAGGTCGGCCAGACCAGCCTGCTCGGTTCTCAGCACATCGAACTGGCAGCGCCAGCCGACAATCCGTCTCCGGAGCGACTCAAAGACGGTGCGTTGATACCGCTGGCCTCTGCCGGTGCCTTCCCGACCACCGAGCAGGCGCTCTCGGCGGTAGCAATGCTGCTCAACGGTGGCGGTCTGGGCAACGTGCAGGACGTCACCGCCGCGCTGAGTATCGCGTTCACGGGTCGTGAGAACGATTTGCGCAGCTTGATTGAGCAGCTCGATATCGCCGTCGGGCACCTTGACGATCAGACCGACGACATCATTGCTACATCGGAGAGCCTTGACAGTCTGGTCGGGCAGATTGCCGAACAGAAACCCGTAGTGGACAGAGCGCTCCAGACGATCCCCGACGCATTATCGGTGCTGCGCGACCAACGCGACACGTTGTCCGAGGCCCTTGTGCAGCTCGGCACCTTCAGCGCGCTGGCTGCGGATTCGGTCAACCAAACCAAGGAAGCGCTCATTCAGGAGCTCAAGGATCTTGGCCCGGTGCTGCAGTCCCTGGCCGATGCCGGTCCGGCGCTGACGCGAGCATTTAGCTTCCTGCCCACGTTCCCGTTCCCGAAAGAGACGCTGACCAACTGGATGCGTGGCGATTACGGCAACCTGACGCTGGTTGTCGACTTGACGCTGAGCCGCATCGACCAGGGCTTCTTCACCGGAACGCGATGGGAGTGCGATCTGACCTGGTTGGAGTTGCAATGGGGACGCACGATTGGGCAGATGCCGAGCCCATGTACGGGAGGCTTCTCAAACTCGGTGGCGTGGAAGTCGCCCGGGACCACGCAGGGCAACCCGTTGCTCGCGCCGTACCGCTGGGATCAGGGGCGATGACATGCATGTGACTAGGCAGATGGTGATTCAGCTCGCGATTTTTTCGCTGGTGGCCTTCACCGCCATCGCCATCATGGTGTTCGGGTATATGCGTATACCGGCGATGATGGGAATTGGTGAGTACCGGGTCACCCTGGAATTGCCTAAGTCCGGCGGACTGTATGAGCGAAGCAACGTCACCTATCGGGGCTCGCACGTCGGGATTGTCAATAGCGTCGACCTCACTGATTCTGGTGTGGCGGCGGACCTTTCACTGGATTCGAGCGTAAAGATCCCCGCTGACCTTGTGGCGGAGGTGCACAGCCGGTCGGCGGTCGGCGAACTGTTCGTCGAGTTGGTGCCCCAGAGCGCCGACGGGCCCACCTTGCGCGACGGTGATGTCATCCCCAAGGATCGTGCAACCGTGCCGCCAGACGTGAATACCGTCCTGGATCTGACAAATAGTGGCCTGAAGGCTATTCCCCGGGACAACCTGCGGACAGTCGTCGATGAGGCGTACGTCGCCGTAGGTGGGCTTGGGCCGGAGTTGCGCCGATTGGTCTCCGGTTCAACAACTCTGGCGATTGACGCCCGGGAGAACCTGGATTCGCTGATAACGGTGATCGACGACTCTAAGCCGCTGTTGGATTCGCAGACAGAGACCGCGGGCTCAATCAAGGCTTGGGCGGGGAACTTGGCGAGCATCACCGGTCAGCTGCAGAGTGAGGACGGTTCGGTGTCGGGCATCTTGAGCAATGGCTCCGGTGCCGCCGAGGAGGTTCGTGCGTTGTTCGACCGGGTGCAACCCACCCTGCCGATCGTGCTCGCCAACCTGGCCAGTGTGGGGGAGGTAGCCGTCACCTACCAGCCCAGCCTCGAGCAGTTACTGGTGCTGCTTCCGCAGGGCACCGCGGTGACCCAGGCTGTGGGTGTCGCCAAGAGCGACACCAAGCAGGACTACATGGGTGACTATCTCGCCATCAACCTCAACCTGAACGTGCCGCCGCCGTGCACGACGGGCTTCTTGCCGGCTCAGCAGCAGCGGTCAGCAAATTTCGAAGATTATCCCAGCCGGACCGAGGGCGATCTGTACTGCCGCGTGCCCCAAGATTCGGCGTTCAACGTGCGCGGTGCTCGTAACTATCCCTGCGTGACTCGGCCCGGCAAACGCGGGCCGACAGTGAAATTGTGTGAGAGCGATGAGAACTACGTGCCGCTGAACGACGGATACAACTGGAAGGGCGACCCGAACGCGACTGCGACCGGACAGTCCGTCCCCCACATCCGGCCAGGCTCCTCACCTGCAGAAGCAGCTCCGGCTCCAGCTCCGGAACCGCCGCCGGTGGCGGCTGCCGAATATGACCCGGCAAGCGGCACGTACGTTGGTCCGGACGGACATGTGTACACACAGTCCAATCTGGCCCAGAGTGCCGTAGAGGAGCAAACATGGCAGACGATGCTGCTGCCCCCGACGGGGAATTGACAGAGTCGAAGTCGGAACCGAAGCCGAAAGCCGATGAGGGGGGCTCAGCCGCCTCCGAACCGGAGTCTGGTGCTGTCGAGCCGACCGACACCGACGACGCCACTCCGGTTGCTGACGCCGGCGACGGTGACGAGGCTGAGATAGCTGTCGAGGACTACGAGGCCGAGGCGGGCGAGACTGAGGTTGACGCTGAGGGTGCGGCGGCTTCTGCGCGGACACCAATGTCGCACGTCAAAGTCGCGCTGATCGCGGGCCTGGTCGCGGTGGTGGCGTTGGCTGCTCTGACCGGTTGGCTCGGATTCCGCACATATGAATCGCGGCAGGCCGAGGCGCAGCGCAACCTGTTCCTGCAGGTGGGGCGCCAAGGTGCGCTGAACCTCACCACCATCGGCTGGGAGAACGCCGAGGCCGACGTCCAGCGCATTCTTGATTCGGCAACAGGCAACTTCTACGACGACTTCCAACAGCGTGCACAGCCATTCGTTGAGGTCGTCAAGCAGGCGCAGTCGACGTCCGTGGGGACAATCGCCGAGGCGGGACTGGAGTCTGAGGGCGACAATGAGGCTGAGGTGCTCGTCGCCGTCACTGTCGAGACATCAAACGCCGGTGCGCCCGACCAGGAACCGCGGGCTTGGCGGATGCGGATCCTGGTGGAGAAGATTGGCGACGAAGTCAAGGTTTCCAACGTGGAGTTTGTGCCGTGACCAAAGACGACAGTGCACAAAAGGACAATGCACAAAAGGACAATGCACAAAAGGACAGCGCCGAGAAGGTAGCAACAATCCCGGAGGACGACACCGCTGTGGCTGCTGAGACCAAGGTTGACGAGGCTGCCGAGGTCAAAAAGACCGAAGACGCCGCCGGGGCTGATGAGGCGGACGAGGCTGCCGACAAGTCCGACGGGGCTGATGAGGCCGACGAGGCTGCTGACAAGTCCGACGGGGCTGATGAGGCCGACGAGGCTGCCGACAAGTC
>JBMYXJ010000019.1:0-14519 GCA_049608285.1 Mycobacterium sp.
CGGACCTGAGCGCCGAAGCGGCAAAGTACGAATCCACACCGCTGGCCGCTGCCGACTTGCCGCCCGACCACATCGGGGGGCTCACCTACACCGGAGGCACCACCGGCAAACCCAAGGGTGTCATCGGTACGACGCAGTCCATTACGACGATGACGACGGTGCAATTGGCCGAGTGGGAGTGGCCGGAGAATCCCCGCTTCCTGATGTGCACGCCGCTCTCGCACGCGGGCGCCGCGTTCTTCACCCCGGTCATCGTCAAAGGCGGCGAGTTGATCGTGCTGACGAAGTTCGATCCCGCCGAGGTGCTGCGCGTCATCGAGGAACAGAAGATCACCGCGACGATGCTGGTGCCTTCGATGATCTACGCGCTGATGGATCATCCGGATTCGCATACGCGAGATCTGTCGTCGCTGGAAACGGTGTACTACGGGGCCTCGGCGATGAACCCCGTCCGGCTTGCCGAGGCGATCAAGCGGTTCGGTCCGATCTTCGCGCAGTACTACGGACAGTCGGAGGCCCCGATGGTGATCACCTACCTGGCCAAGAAGGACCACGACGAAAAACGCCTGACCTCGTGCGGGAGGCCCACGCTGTTCGCCCGCACCGCCCTCTTGGGAGAGGACGGCGAGCCAGTGCCGCCTGGTGAGGTCGGCGAGATCTGCGTGTCAGGGCCGCTGCTGTCAGGCGGGTACTGGAAGCTGCCCGACGCCACCGCCGACACCTTCCGCGACGGTTGGATGCACACGGGCGACCTGGCGCGCGAGGACAGCGACGGGTTCTGGTTCATCGTTGACCGCACCAAGGACATGATCGTCACCGGCGGGTTCAACGTCTTCCCCCGCGAGGTGGAAGATGTTGTGGCCGAACATCCTTCGATCGCGCAGGTGTGCGTTATCGGCACGCCCGACGAGAAGTGGGGCGAGGCGGTGACAGCCGTAGTGGTATTGCGCCCCGACGTACCCTGCGACGACGCCGCGTTCGCGGCGATGACTGCCGAGATTCAGGCTTCGGTCAAGGAACGCAAAGGTTCGGTGCAGGCACCCAAGCAGGTGATCGTCGTCGACTCAGTGCCGGTGACCGCGCTGGGTAAGCCGGACAAGAAGGCGGTGCGGGCGCAGTTCTGGAAGGACGCCGAGCGGACTGTCGGGTGACGATGCGGGGTGAGGCACGAGCCCCGCGGAGGAACCCGACCATCCGACACTGATCGGGTGGTCGATGGCACTATCCGTTGCTGATGGGCTTCGGGTCCGGGTTGACTGCCTTGTAGCTGTAGGCGGCGATGACCGCGCCGAGGACTTGGGCAATCCAATAGACCCAGATGAATTTCCAGGCGAAGAAGCCCGACAACATCAACCCGAAGGTGATGGATGGGTTAAATGCCCCACCGGAGGTGCCGCCGACGGCTACGACGCCCGCTGCCACCGTGAACCCGATGGCCAGACCGTAGAAGCTGTTGCCCTCGTTGTCTTTGCTGGTAGCGGTATGTAAAACCACGTAGCACAGCGCGAAGCTGAAGACTAGTTCAGCGACGAAAGCCGCCCAGACGTGGCCGCTGAGGTCGCCCGCGCCGACCCCGAAGTAGCTATCCCGCCAGAGTGCGAAACCCACCAGGAAAGCCGCCAGTGACCCCAGCAGCTGAGCAGCCATGTAAGGCAAGAGGTCGCCCAGCGGCAGAGCGCCCCGAAGATAGGCGGCGATCGACACCGCCGGGTTGAAATGCCCGCCGGAGATATGCCCGCCGGCATAGACCATCACCATCAGCACGGCGCCGACACCGATCGCCGTGGCCGCCGTGCCGGCCCCAGAAGAAACGACCCCCAGCACCGCAAACATAAATATGAACATCCCGATGAACTCAGCCAGGTACTTGCGCGCTGAACCGATTTCCTGTGCCGACTGCCCGTCCGCCGTGTCGACCATGATGTCGTCCTTTCCGATGCCAGTGCAGGTGCCCACCCATGATCCACGGAATCTGGGCAATTGGGGTGTGAATTGGTGGCGGGACATGCGAGTTGGCGCTACTCGCCTTCGGGTTGCCCTTAGGCCATCACGCGATACCGGACTTCGCCGTAAGGTGATCGACGACGGAATCGAAGGCGTTGAGAGTGAACTGGTCGGTGTCGAGGTCGGACGAAATTGGCTGCGAAGACTGCTTGACGATCGCGATTTGGTGTCGGTAGTCCACGTAGATCCATTGACCGTGGACACCGATCGCGGTGAAGGCTTCCCGTCCCGGGGTGTGCCGTATCCACCACTGCGCACGGTAACTCCAGTCGCCGCCGGCCATCGGGCCGACAGCTTCGGGCCCGCGCGCAAAAGCTTCGCGACTGCCCCCTTGCTGCAACAGGTCGATGATGGCGGGTGCCACTATCTGGTCGGCACCAATTCGACCGCCGTTCAGCAACATCATGGCGAACCGTGCCAGATCGCGCGGACCCGCGTTAAGGCCACCCCCGGCCACAAGTGTGCCCTGGGGGTCGAGCAGAACGTAGGTCTCGGCTTCTGTTCCCAGCCTCGCCCACAGCAGGTCGGACATCTGATCTTGGAATGACGTGCCACTGATCCGGTTGGTGGCCCAGTTGACCACGTCTGTCTTGGGCGTCTGGTACCGGAATATCTCACCGTGCTCATGGGATGGGTCACCATCGAGCCCGACCAGAAAGTCGTACAGTCCGCCAGTCTTAGGCGCATCAGCCGGTGTCGGCATCCATCCGAGTATTTGTGCGTAGCGCACAATTCCCGATGTTGGATCGTCGTAGGCCTCACTGAAGTCCATAGAGTTCACCATGTCGAGCACGTGGCCGAAGGTCGCCCCCGAGAAGGCCGACGAGGCTGACAGCTCGGGCACGATGTCGGTTATCGGCTGACTCTCCTCTAATCGGCCCTCAGCGACTGCGATCAGCGCGAAGAGACCGGCGAAGGACTTAGTCACTGACATCATCTGATGCGGCTGCGCAGCATGCATGCCGTTGAAGTAGCGCTCATACACCAACTGTTCCGGCGTCACGACCAGGAACGCGTCGGTGTAGGTTTCGCGCAGGAATGTTGAGAAGTCGACGCCGGCCCCATCAGGTCGGACAACCGTGAGTTCTGTTATCGCAGAATCGATTTCAACGCTGATTCGCTGGACAACATCGGCGTTGCGGATCGGAGCCGATGGGTAGATGGTCCGCATGTGCTGATACGACCAGCGGTTGTAGGGGGGCGTCATTATCGCGTTGGAGCGATCGACCCGCTTGTTCACCGGCGGCGGGAAACCCACCATGAGGCCTAATTCCTGGGCGGTTGCGTAAGGGTCGCCGGGCACCGATCAATCGTAGCGGTGCGCCAATGACTCTCGGCCGTTATCGGAGTCCGAACGCTGTGATCCTCGCGCTTGAATAGCTTGGCTTTCCGCGCTACCGAGCACGGTGAATCCGAAGTGGCCGTGGCGGCTCATACCGATGAACCTCAAACCGATGAACGCGGTGCTGAAAGTGGAGCTAGCCGCCCAGCAGGGCGGCGCGGCGTTGGGCTTCGATAACGTTTCACGTGTGTGTGCTGCTGCGACCGACTCCGTGAGTAATCCGTTCGACGCCAACTTATGGGAGCCGGTGGCCGGATTCGGTGACCTCACCGACATCACGTATCACCGCCACGTCGCCGACGGCGCGCACATGCCGACGGTGCGGGTGGCCTTCGACCGCCCCGAGGTGCGCAATGCTTTCCGCCCGCACACCGTCGACGAGTTGTACCGCGTCCTGGACCACGCTCGAATGTCCTCCGATATCGGCGTCGTGTTGCTCACCGGCAACGGACCGTCACCCAGGGACGGTGGATGGGCATTTTGCTCCGGCGGCGACCAACGTATCCGCGGCCGCAGCGGCTACCAGTACGCCTCGGGTGAGACGGCCGACTCGGTGGATCCGGCCCGGGCTGGCCGGCTACACATCCTCGAGGTGCAGCGACTCATCCGGTTCATGCCTAAGCCCGTCATCTGCGTGGTCAACGGGTGGGCCGCCGGGGGCGGCCACTCGCTGCACGTGGTGTGCGACCTGACCCTGGCCAGCCGTGAGCACGCCCGGTTCAAGCAGACCGACGCCGACGTCGGCAGCTTCGACGGCGGATTCGGCAGCGCATACCTGGCCCGTCAGGCCGGACAGAAGTTCGCCCGCGAGATCTTCTTCCTGGGCCGCGCCTATACCGCCGAGCAGATGCACGCCATGGGCGCCGTCAACGAAGTCGCCGACCATGCTGAACTGGAAAATGTTGCACTGCAATGGGCTTCAGAGATCAATGGAAAATCGCCGCAGGCGATCCGGATGCTGAAGTACGCCTTCAACCTGATTGACGACGGACTGGTGGGCCAGCAACTGTTCGCCGGCGAGGCGACGCGATTGGCGTACATGACCGATGAGGCGGTCGAGGGCCGCGACGCGTTCCTAGAGAAGCGAGATCCTGACTGGACCCCGTTCCCGCGCTATTTCTAAGGCGGATTCGGCGTGATTGCCTTTCGGTGGCGAGCGAGTCCGGAACTGTCCGCAGCGGGTTTCGCGGCCCGCGGCCAGCCCGTCGTAGGTGACAATGGGTATCGGGACATGCATTCGGGGAGGTAGATGATGTTGGTCGATCCCGAGGTCCTGAGAACCTTGGCTAGCCAGACAGATGCTGCGAGTTCGACGATTTCGTCTGCAGGCGTCGGTAACAAGACAACGTCGGCGGCAGATGTCCTTCCCGGGTCAACCACTCAATGGTCCGCGCGAGTCGGCGAACATTTCGCGCAGATGGCCACCAAGCTGGCCGATAATGTCACCAAGATGGGACAGGCGGTCCGCGGCGCAGGGGATGCGTTCGAGGTGACGGATGACGCACTTGCCAGCGATTTCGACGGATTGTTCTAACCGATGTTGCCCTCTCGCCCCACCTTGATTGGTTGGAATCCAGACTCCTTGACCACCTCTGCAGCTGCGATCACGTCGGCTGCCGCATCTGTTTCGGGTGCGGTGACTGGGATCAATCATGCGTGCCAGGAGATGCCGGAGGCGAAGTCCTGGTCGGGTCGGTCCCATGGTGCGGCCGCGGCGATGTTCATCCGCGCAGAGCGCGATGCCCTCAAATTTTCTGAGTATGCCGACGCGGTAGCGGCCGCGCTCAGCGGTGGCGCGGAGTCGATCGGGAGTGCGCGCAGGACGTTGCTTGCGAAGGCTGACGAGGTCGACTCCGGGCCGCTGAATGTGACTGACCAGTGGGTGGTACTTGTTGACCCCTCGTTGATGTCAGAGGAGGAGATGGCCAAGCTGCGAGCGCTGGCGTTGCAGGAGCAGGGGGCTATCAACCGCATGCTGATCGCAGTTGGAGACGCTGACGATGCGACGGCAAGAGCGGTGGTGGCTGCTGGCCATGAGTTCGGGTACATCGAGCCGGGGCCGGCAACTGATCTCGGCGGTTTGTTGCTTCCGACGGCTCAGCGTCCCCCTGATCAGGTGCCTGACCCGACGACACCTGTTGGTGTGGTGGGCCAGGAGGCGATCCGGTCTGCCGATGAGCAGATGAATGTCCGCGAAATCATCGAATCGACCAACAACAACGGCGAGGAGACGAAGACGGTCATCAAACAGGACGGCAGCAAGGCGGTGACCACGCGAATGGACCCTTTCGAGTGGCCGAGCAAACAGAATTTCTACGAGATCGAGGAGTTCGACAAGAACGGTGAGTGGGTGGCAAGGACGAGTTCCTGGCACGACCTGCGTACCGGCACCGACTACACGTCCATCACCTACGCAAATCTATCGAACCTCGTGATGTCCAGGGACTCGTCCGGGTACCGGAGTGCGACCTTCACCCCGCCGGCGGGGCAACCAAGCACGGTGCCCGTCGATTTGATCGATATGTTGTCGACGAGTACCACGGCCGGCATGTCAGGCCTGGAAAAGCACGTCGCACACGGCAGCTCGTTGCCGATGGTCACTGCCGAATCCCTAGAGAACGTCGGCAAGACCATGAAGTACGGTGGTCCCGCGCTAACAGCGGCAACCACGGTGTTCGACTTTGTCATGGCGGATTCTGACAAAGAAAAGTGCGTCGCGCTGGTTGCGGGTGCAGCCGGTGGTGGCGGCGGTTGGGGTGGCGCGGAACTAGGCGCCGGGATTGGCCTGTTGTTTGGGCCATACGCGCCGTTCGCTGTCCCGGTAGGCGCGATAGCGTTCGGGCTCGTCGGCGGATTCGGTGGCTCACAGATGGGCAAGTTCGTCGGGGAGGCCCTGTGCCCGTACTGAACCTCCCCGAACCGACCCGGTGGCGCGCTAGCCGGTGGGTTCTCCCGTCAGCTGGTGCACTCTGGTTCGGTGTTGCGGTCCTATACGCCGTCCTGGGGGTGAGGGCAGCGACCCGCGGGAATTACCTGACCGCGATGGTGTCGGTCGGGTGGGTAATTTTCCTGCTGACCTCCCTCACAGCGGGGCTATTGGTCGGGAGTGGCCACACCGAAGCACGGATTACCTGTGATGCAACGGGTTTCACTCTACTGCCGGACAGACGGTTCACTATTCTCATGCTTGTCGGCGTCGTGGCGTCGATACCGAGCACCGCGGTCTTCGCTGTGTGCGCCCCCCTAGGCCTCATCGAGTTCGCTAACACGCGAATGCTGCAGACCATCTTCGCGGGCGGCGCAGCTGTCGTCGTTTTTATCGGCGTCAACGCCTTGATCGTCACCTCGCGTCGCGGCGGGGTCGGGCATGTAAAGCTGACACCCGCGATGATCGAGAATGCCGACATTCTCGCGACGAGGATGTTCGAGTGGGACGATGTGATGGACGTGGCCGACCACGCGGAATCGCGGAAAGCGCAGCGTGCGGTAGTGCTTCGGCTCCGGGACGGCCACGAAGAGATCATCAGCTTGGCGAACATCTATGTGCCCCGCGGCGTTGCCCTGTACTGGTTGGTGCGGCATTACTGGCGGCATCCCGAAGATCGGATGGAGTTGGCGGATTCGAGGGCTGCCGAGCGATTGCGCGACGGTCGATTTGATCTCGGCTAGGCGCCTGCGCTGTTCGTGGCTTGTGCAGTGTGAGCAGCCATCGGCTTAATCGCCTGGGTACGGCGCGGTGGGGTCGAGTACCTCAAAGTCACACCGGCAATGGTCGAGATCGTGTCACTTCAGTGGGGGAAATAGACTCGCTATCTGTGACCGACAAGAAGCCCTTGCGACGACTGGCCGAAAAGGTCGTGCTGACCAGCATGCGACCCCCTCGCCTACCCACGCTACTGCGGTATCGGCGCAATCACGAGACCGTCGAACTCAAAGGGAAGCGCATCTTGCTGACGGGGGCCTCTTCGGGAATCGGTGAAGCGGCCGCCGCCAAACTGGCCGACTGCGGCGCCACGGTGATAGTGGTTGCGCGCCGCCAAGATCTGCTCGACGCCCTCGTCGCACGCGTCGCTGAGGCCGGTGGTGATGCCCGCGCCCATGCCTGCGACCTGTCCGACCTCGACGCAGTCGACAACCTCGTCGCGACCGTCGAGGCCGAGCTCGGAGGTGTCGACATCCTGGTCAACAACGCCGGCAGATCCATCCGACGGCCATTGGACGAATCGCTCGAGCGCTGGCACGACGTCGAACGCACGATGAGCCTGAACTACTACGCACCGTTGCGCCTGATCCGGGGGCTGGCGCCGGGCATGCTCCGGCGCGGCGACGGCCACGTCATCAACGTGTCCACCTGGGGTGTCAAGACCGAGTCGCCCCCACTGTTCGGCGTGTACAACGCGTCGAAGGCAGCGCTGTCGTCGGTCAGTCGCATCCTGGAAACCGAGTGGGGTGACAAAGGCGTGCACTCGACGACTCTCTACTACCCCTTGGTGATAACCCCGATGATCGCCCCCACTCGCGCGTACGACGGCCTGCCCGGGCTGTCGGCGGATGAGGCCGCGGGCTGGATCGTCACGGCTGCGCGCCATCGCCCGGTGAGCATCGCGCCCAGGATCGCAGTCACCGCGCATGCGATCAATAGCATCGCCCCGGCCGCAGTCGACGCGCTCATGAAGCGTCAGCGGATGCAGCCCAAAGACAGGTGATGAAGCCCGGGATCGCTGGCCTGGCCGACATTGTCCGCCTGCACGGCCGGGACCGTCCTGAGGCACCTGCGCTTGTCGTCGACGGGCGCACCATCACCTACGGTGAGCTTGACGCGAGGTCCAGCCGCACGGCGCGGGCGTTCGCACAAGCTGGCGTCGGGCTCGGGGACCGCGTCGCGTTCGTCGAGCGCAACGGCGCCGAATTCTTCGACGTGGTATTCGGTCTGGCGAAGTTGGGCGCTGTTGGCGTGCCGATCAACTGTCGCCTGGCCGTCCCCGAGATGCAGCACATCATCGAGGACTCCGGGGCGACACTGGTGGTGGCCGGTGAGGACTTCTTCGGCCAGATCGAGGCCATCGAGGACCGTCTCGGCATCGCAGTGATCGCGATCGGGGCACACGATCGCTGGCCGACTTTCAACGACTGGGTGGCTGACCACCCGGCGGTCGACCCTGGCGTCACCACCGGACCCGACGACCTGGTGCTACTGATGTACACGTCGGGGACTACCGGGCTGCCCAAGGGCGTCATGCTGAGCAACGCCAACTACTCCTGTAAGACCGCCGGGGTTGCCGGGCCGTGGCGGCTGTCCGACGACAGCGTGAGCCTGGCGGTCATGCCGCTGTTCCACATGGCAGGGTCTGGATGGGCGTTCGCCAGCCTGTGGGTCGGCGCCACCACCGTAGTACTGCGCGACGTCGACCCCGCGGCGATCCTCGACGCCGTCTCCGGCCATCGCATCACCAACCTGCTGCTGGTGCCCGCGGTCATTCAGTCCCTGCTCGATGATCCTGGGGTGGAGGCGTGCGATTTTGCGAATGTGCGGGTGCTCGTTTACGGAGCCTCACCGATCAGCGACGACGTCCTGGTCCGGGGCATCCAACGATTCGGTGGCGTGTTCGCGCAGGTGTATGGCATGACCGAAACCACCGGATCGATCACCCAACTCGATAGCGCTGAGCACGTTCCGGAGCTGCTTCGCTCATGCGGCAAGCCATACCCGTGGGTGCAGGTACGTATCGTCAGCCCATCCAATCCCGATGGCGACGCCGCGCCCGGAACGGTCGGCGAGCTGTGGACCCGGTCTGACCAAAACATGCTCGGCTACTGGAGCAACCCCGATGCAACCGCAGCGACATTGACCCCCGAAGGGTGGCTGCGGACCGGCGATGCCGGGTACGTCGATGCCGACGGCTACGTGTTCCTGCGGGACCGGATCAAAGACATGATTGTGTCCGGCGGCGAGAACATCTACCCGATTGAGGTCGAGAACGTCCTGCTAATCCATCCCGGCGTCGCGGAGGCCGCCGTCATCGGAGTGCCCGACGACAAGTGGGGGGAAGCTGTCAAGGCCTTCGTCGTAGTCGCCCCGGGCGTGATGCTCAGCGAGGCCGACCTGATTGGGTTCGCCCGCGCTCGACTGGCGGGGTTCAAACTTCCGAAGTCCGTCGAGTTCGTCACTGCTCTGCCGCGCAATACGAGCGGCAAAGTGCTCAAGCGCGAGCTGCGCGATCCCTACTGGGCGGGGATCGGGAATCAGATCGGCTAAACCCGACGCTCGGGTAAACCCGACAACAACGTGATAGACACGCTGCATGGAAATCTTGGCCAGCCGGGTGCTATTCCGGCCGGCTGACTACCAACGGTCAGTGGCGTTCTACCGCGACGGTATCGGCCTTGCGATTGCCCGCGAGTACCCGGGCGGCACCGTTTTCTACGCCGGGCAGTCACTTGTCGAACTCGCCGGTCACGGCGCCCCAGACCAGTACACCCCACCGTTTCCCGGCGCGCTGTGGCTTCAGGTGCGGGACCTGTCTGCGACGCAGGAGGAGCTCCAGCAGCGCGGCGTGGAGATCACCCGCGAGGCCCGCCGCGAGCCGTGGGGGCTGCACGAAATGCATGTCCTCGACCCCGACGGTGTGACGCTGATCTTCGTACAGGTCCCCGAGGATCACCCCCTGCGCCGCGACACCCGCGCGATGTGAAGGAAAGCCCATAGCCATCCTGCGTCCGGTCGCGATCCAGTCGGGGCCGGCTGCGTTGTCGGCGTTGGCCGTCGTCGACGACATCCTCCACGGCCGCGCTAGCGTGCTGCCGGTGCCCGCGGGGGATGCCGCTCAAACCTCGCTGCTGACAACAGCATTGCGCACCGGGGAAGAGATTGAGGACGAGGTCGCTGTCGTGCTGTCGACTTCGGGGACGACGGGCGCGCCCAAGGGCGCCTTACTCACCGCGCGCGCATTGGTGGCCAGCGTCGAGGCGACTCACCAACGGCTCGGCGGTCACGGGCGGTGGCTGCTCGCATTGCCCGCCCACCACGTGGCCGGGTTCCAAGTTCTGGTGCGCAGCGTGGTCGCTGGAACCATGCCGGTGGCGGTGCCGGCGGGAGTCGATGCCGCCGGGCTGGTGGGCGCGATTGCCCAGCTAGGTTCGGGCCGACGCTACGCATCACTGGTGGCGGCCCAACTGGATAAGGCTTTGCGGGATCCGCGCGCCACCGGGGCACTGGCCGAGCTGGATGCTGTCCTCATCGGCGGTGGACCCATGCCGGGCGCTGTCGCCGACCGAGCTTTGGCCGCAAACATTTCTGTTATCAGGACATACGGGATGAGCGAGACAGCTGGCGGCTGTGTATACGACGGCCGTCCACTGCGCGGTGTCGGAATTCAGGCGGATTCCGCGGGCAGGGTCTCCCTCGGCGGGCCGGTCCTGGCCTCGGGCTACCGCAACCCCGTGTCGCCTGATCCGTTCGCCGAGCATGGCTGGTTCCGCACCGATGACATTGGGGTGATCGATGACTCGGGAACACTCACGGTGTTGGGGCGGGTGGACGACGCGATCAGTACCGGCGGGCTCACTGTGCTTCCGCAACTGGTCGAAGCGGCGGTGGCGAGCCATCCGGCGGTGGCCGAATGTGCGGTGTTCGCCGCCACGGACCACCGTCTTGGAGAGCGCGTGGTGGCCGCCGTCGTGGTCAACCGCGGCGCGACGATCACACTGTCGGAGCTACGTTCCCACGTCGGCGGATCGCTTCCGTCGAGTGCCGCGCCGCGCCAGCTCCACATCGTCGACGCGCTTCCGCGACGCGGTATCGGCAAGCTCGACCGCCGGGAGCTCACCCGGTTGTTCGGCTCAGCGGAGCACTAGCTGCCGGGTCTCCTGAAGTCCGCTTCGCGGGCTGCGCGCCGCCCGCTCACACGAACTCCCGTGGGGCGTTGCGTACAAGAACATTCGCTCACGCAGTATGGGGGGATGCGTAAAGAAATGATCGCAGTCGGCGCGGCGGCGATTCTCGTCGTCGCCGCGTTCGTCATCCCGCACCTCGACCTGAGCATCACCCCACTCATCACCACCGACCCAGAACGCTTCCGCAGCTTCGCCGGGACCGCGCCGATCTTCGGCAAGTGGAACACCCACGTCGGCCCAGGCACGATCCCCGCCATCGCGATCGCTGTCGCAGCGGTGCTGTGGGGACCCTCGCTGGCGCAGCGCCTGCCCTGGCGGTGGCTTCCGTGGGTGGCGTGGGCGTTCAGTCTGGCTATGGTCGACGGCTGGCAGCGAGGGTTCGCCGGCCGGCTCACCGCACGCCATGAATATCTGCGCCAGGTAGACATCATCACCGACATCCCCGAGGCGCTGCGGACGTTCTCCAGCAGAATCCTTGACTACCAGCCTGATTCGTGGATCACCCATGTGTCCGGGCATCCTCCCGGCGCGCTGTTGACGTTCGTGTGGCTGGATCGCATCGGATTGAGCGGTGGGGCCTGGGCAGGACTGCTATGCCTGCTGGCCGGTTCCAGCATCGCGGCCGCCATCGTGGTCACACTGCGCGCGGTGGCTGACGAGAGCACCGCCAGACTGGCGGCACCGTTCTTGGCTGTGGCGCCTACCGCCATCTGGATCGCGGTGTCCGCTGACGGCTACTTCGCCGGGGTCGCTGCCTGGGGCATTGCTGCGCTGGCGCTCTCGGCAACCAGAACGACGCACCATCCGATGCTGGCGGCCGCTGGCTCCGGGCTCCTTCTGGGCTGGGGGATTTTTCTCAACTACGGGTTGGTGCTCATGGCTCTGCCCGCACTGGCGGTGCTGCTCTGTGCCAAAACCTGGCGAGACGCGCTGGCTGCCGTCGCGCCGGCTGTGCTCGTGGCGCTGGCAGTCGGAGCTGTCTTTCTGTCAGCGGGATTCTGGTGGTTCGACGGGTACCTGTTGGTGCAGGAGCGTTATTGGCAGGGCATTGCCAGTGACCGCCCCTTCCAATACTGGGGATGGGCCAATCTCGCGTCGGTGGTCTGCGCCATCGGGCTGGGCAGCGTGGCGGGGGTCGTTCGCGTGTTCGACATCGAGGCGATCCGGAGGCGATCCGGGCTGCACCTACTGGTGCTGGGCGCGTTGCTGGCGATCCTTTTCGCCGATCTGTCCCGACTCAGCAAGGCTGAGACCGAACGCATTTGGCTGCCGTTCACCGTCTGGCTCGTCGCCTCGACGGCGCTGCTGGCACCGCGGTCACACCGTTGGTGGTTGTCGCTCAACGTGATCGGGGCCCTGTTGATCAACCACCTGATCCTGACGAACTGGTAGCCGTCGCGACAGGAAGTAGTACAGCGGTACGCAGGCCCACACAATGGCCAGGGATACCCACAGCCCCAGTGGGTAATTGCGGTCCAGGACCGTGGAGTTGTCCGGCTTGAGTCCTGGCTTGTTGTATACCGGTACGGCGAGCACAGCCAGCACGACGGTACATAAAGCCGCCACCGCCACCGGCGACTGCCAACGCGCCGGGAGCAGTGGTCGCCCCGCCAACCCGGCCGCCACGCATAGCGGCGCGAAAACAAAGTCGTGTACCGCGACGCCGACCAATGCCCACACAGCGATTCGCACGAGCACCGTGGGCGAATGATCCCATAGCAGCACCACACCGTAGAGGCCGATCATGACACCGGTGATGACCAAAACTGTCCGCGCAGCCGTCATCCGACCACCTCGATGCGCGTCAACCATTTCGTCTGCAACACACCGGGTCTTGTCGGTGCAATCAACCGGCATGGATAGCCGTGATCGAGGTTGAGGGTTGCGCCGTTGATCTTCAACGCGATCAGTGTCTTCGCATCACGTGCATGGCGGGCCGGCAGCACGGTGCGCGAGTAGGGCCCAGGTCGTTCCAGCGAGATCATTCGGACATCGGAATCAGCCGACGCACCCACAGTGGCGACCAGGTCGGCCAGCGCCACGCCCGTCCATTCCGCTTCGGCACTCCAGCCCTCGACGCAGGCAATCGGCAGTCGGCATGTCGTCTGCGGCATCGCCTGCAGCTCGGCAAGGGTGAACGTTTGAACGCGGTCACCGTTGGTGGCCGTCAACCGGTAGTCCGGCGAGCGGGCGGCACGCACTACACGGGCCGCCGCCGCTGACCGGTTGATCGGAACACCCTGAGGCCCTTCGCCTGTGCGCGGCGCGAGCACGGAGACACGACGCAGCAGCGGCACCGTCTGGCCGACGGTAGCCAAGGTGGCCACCGCCACCGCCACCCAGGTGCCACGCAGCACGGTGCGGCGTGACAGACCCACTGCGCCACCTTGGGCGACGTCGCCTATCGGCTCGCTGAGAGCCCGCCGAATCACCGGCAACTTCACGCCGATGTGCACGATGACCGCCCCGACCGCGACATAGGACATCGCGTAGTGGGCTGTGGTGAAGAAGAACCTGAACGCATACCACTGCGCGATGTTGAGCAGTCCGGTGCTGAGCTGAAACAGCATCGACGCAACCAACACGAGGATCGACAGCCGTTCGATCTGACGGATGACCCCGCCGATCAGTGGACGCTCGAATAGTTTCGGCCACACCGACCACAGCTTGACGATGATCAGCGGAATCGCCGCGATACCGGTGGCGACGTGCAGCCCCTGGGTGAGCCGGTAGAGCCACACTGGCCGGGTGGGCCACCAGAACCAGGGCTGCGGGTGCTGGATGAAATGACTGATCATTCCGGTGACGAAACATATTGCGACGGTGACGCCCAGCGCCACACCCACGCGCGCGGTGATCGCTGTCCCGCGCAGCGAAGTTGAAGTCGTCATACCGCGGCCAGACTGGCGATGACCCGGCCACCGATCCGGTGGACTCCCGCTATTGCGAGACCAACCTCGCCGTCCAGAGCGCGGTCATACATCTGGCCCAACATCAAGCACTCACCCCCGCGGCGGCGCGACTGAACCGAGATTCGGGCCGGCAGGCGCGGCGCACAACCTCGACATCATCGAGCGTGTCGACATCGGCCAGCTCGCCGACAAGTTCCACCGTAACCCCTGTGCGCTGCAGGGCGGCCAGCGTTTCAGCGCCGGTGTCGGGCGTCGACATCGGCACGCCGCGAAGGCACTCCGCGGACGCGGCGGCGGTGACGCCCAGTACCCACCAACCGCCGTCACGAGCCAAACCGAGAACCGCGTCGTTGTCGGCGAGAGCCTGC
>JBMYXJ010000020.1:0-3326 GCA_049608285.1 Mycobacterium sp.
GTCGAGTTGGCCGTCGCTGCCGAAGCGCACGGCATGGATAGCGCAACAGTCAGTGACCACTTCCAGCCGTGGCGTCACGAGGGAGGGCACGCACCGTTCTCAATGGCCTGGATGACTGCGGTCGGTGAGCGCACCGACCGCCTGCTCCTGGGCACCTCGGTGCTGACGCCGACGTTCCGCTACAACCCCGCGGTCATCGCCCAGGCCTTCGCCACCATGGCATGCCTCTACCCAGACCGGATATTTCTGGGGGTGGGCACCGGCGAAGCACTCAACGAGATCGCCACCGGCTACTCGGGCGAGTGGCCCGAGTTCAAGGAGCGGTTCGCTCGACTGCGCGAGTCAGTCAAGTTGATGCGCGAGCTGTGGCTGGGCGACCGCGTCGATTTCGACGGCCAGTACTACCGCCTCAAAGGTGCCTCCATCTACGACGTTCCCGACGGGGGTGTGCCGGTGTACATCGCGGCCGGTGGTCCCGTCGTCGCCAAGTACGCGGGCCGCTCCGGCGACGGCTTCATCTGCACCTCGGGTAAGGGTGCCGAACTGTACAAAGACAAGCTGATCCCCGCTGTGACCGAAGGTGCGGAGAAGGCTGGCCGCAATCTCGACGACATCGACCGGATGATCGAGATCAAGATCTCCTACGATACCGACCCCGAGCTTGCGCTGGAGAACACCCGATTTTGGGCGCCGCTGTCGTTGACCGCCGAGCAGAAGCACAGCATCGAGGACCCCATCGAGATGGAGAAAGCCGCAGACGCACTCCCCATCGAGCAGGTCGCCAAGCGCTGGATCGTGGCCTCGGATCCTGACGAAGCCGTCGCGAAGATCAAGGACTACCTCGATTGGGGCCTCAACCATCTGGTGTTCCATGCTCCGGGACACGACCAGAGGCGCTTCCTGGAACTGTTCAGGCGTGACTTGGAGCCAAGGCTGCGACGTCTGGCCTGACCGGTCAGCCCTAGCAGCGGGGGATCAGTTTCGCGGCAGTCGTCAAGGGCCTAAGTCTCGCCGCCACGGTGACTTTGGCCCCTAGTGTCCACTAGGGGGCCGAGAAGTAGTCTGAGCCGTCTGCGACGGGCCATAACCTGGGTTCGTCTCGCTGCCGCCTCGCCTCTCGACCGGTCCCGTCAGACCGTCCAGTGGTCTGGTTGCCCGGTTCGCCGATCCATCGTCGTAAGGAGTCCCCGTGATATCCCCTGAGTCCGCCGCCATCGTCGAGGCAACCGCCGGCGTTGTCGCCGAGAACGCCGTAGAAATCACCACGCGGTTCTACCCGCACATGTTCGCGGCCCACCCCGAGCTGATGCGGGTGTTCAACAACGCCAACCAGGCTATCGGTGAGCAGCCGCGTGCGTTGGCCGCCAGCGTAGTGGCGTACGCGGTCAACCTCATCGATCCGAGTGCACCCGATTTCGGTCCGGTTATGCGCAGGATCGCTCATAAGCACGTGTCATTGGGGATCAAGTCCTACGAGTATCCGATCGTCGGTCACCACCTCATGTGGGCCATCGGCGACGTTCTCGGCGAGGCCGTCACTCCCGAGATCGCGGCCGCTTGGGACGAGGTGTACTGGCTCTTCGGCTGCCAGCTCATCGCCGAGGAGGCCCGCCTCTACGCGCTGGGTGGCACCGACCCCGAGCATCCGTGGCGCAAGTACCGGGTGGTCGAGCGCAAGGACGAGAGCCCGGAGGCTTTCTCGCTGTTCCTCGCCCCCGTCGAGGGCACGACCCCGCCTCATCAGACCGGCCAGTATGTCGCGATCGCCGTAGACCTGCCGGGCGGTGTGCGGCAGCCACGGCAGTACACGATCTCCTCCGGACCGCGAGGCGACTCGCTTCGGGTGACTATCAAGCGCGCCCGCGGCATAGGGGGTGCCCCCGACGGCCAGGTCTCGAACTGGCTGGCAGACAACGCGAAACCTGGCTCGGTGCTCGATGTCTCGCAGCCGTGCGGTGACCTGGTGCTCGATGAGTCGGATGGCCCACTGGTGCTGGTCTCGGCGGGCATCGGGATCACTCCGATCGCGGCCATCGTCGAGGATCTGTCGCGTCGCCAACCCGACCGGCAGGTGCGGATCTTCCACGCCGACGTCTCACACGTCGACCACGCGCTCTACTCCAATCTGCGCCGCCAGGTGCTCGCCATGGGTGACGCGAAGGCGCAGAACTGGTACGAGGAGGATGCCGAGAAGGCGCCCACGCTGCACCCGGCCCTCCCCGGGTTCATGGATCTCTCGGACATCGAGATCCCTTCAGACGCGACGGTCTTCATGTGTGGTCCGCTCCCGTTCATGCATGCGACTCGCAAGGTTCTGCTCGACAAAGGCGTCTCCGCTGAGCGGATCCGCTACGAAGTATTCGGCCCCGACCTATGGGCCCAGAACCCCGACAACGCGGGGAGCGCCGACTAGGCGGAGCCCGCTGTCGCGACCGCCTCGCGCTCGCGCCGCCCAACGGAGACGATCCGATCATGGTGGTGGGGGACTGCTTGATCGGTGACTTCAGTAATGAACTCGTCGATCAAGTCTAGCGTTTGCGGGATGAGCGGATGGGGCATGGCGCAAGGCTGCGGTCGCAACGGTGGTGTCGTGAGCAATTGAGGTTGCTATCCCCACGGCCACCCGCTGAATCAATGCATATCTAGCAGTGTGTATATGCATCAATGGCCTTGCCCCTCTGCTTGCTACGGGTCGGCTGTTGAGTATTGAAAACCTATGCTATCGCGGTTGAGGAAAGCGCGTAGGCGAAGCAATTGAGTTTGCTAGCCTGGACAGGTTGCTAGAGACTCGGCAAGAAGTCGGTGGGAATGATGGACCGTTTCGCACGCCCCTGGAGGCCGGGGACCGCCACGTTGATGACCGACGCGACCACCAATCCTGCCCGCCAAGTGAGGTGGACGAATTGCGGCCAGCACCGGGATCTGCACCTCACTACCGACGATGGGGTGACGCTGGCAGTTCGTGACGTCGGCACACCGACAGCGAAACGCACCGTGGTGTTTCTGCACGGGTTTTGCCTTACCTGGCTGTCCTGGGTGCGGCAGATCTCGTATCTGACAAAGACGTACGGGGAGTCGGTGCGGGTCATCAGCTACGACCACCGCGGGCATGGACGGTCCGGGCAGGCGCCGATGAGCACTTACCGGATCGATCGGCTCGCCGAGGACCTGGCGCAGGTGCTGGCCGCAACCCAGGTGAGCGGGCGGGTCACCCTGGTGGGGCATTCGATGGGGGGCATGACCGCGCTGGCGTACCTCGGTCGTCTGGGGGCGGATCGTCCCGTTGACCCGCACGGGCTGGTCTTGGCGGCCACTGCGGCCGGCAA
>JBMYXJ010000020.1:3336-14437 GCA_049608285.1 Mycobacterium sp.
GCCGAACGCGGACTGGGAAAGTTGTTGGCGACCCCGGCGACCGCGGCGCTGTTCGGCCTTGTCGAGCACTCACCCGACCAGGCGGTTCGGGCGATGGTCGGCCCGGTGTGCGCGACGCTGAAACGCTGGCGACGCGGCGCCCAGTCGGCGACTGGGGCGGCGGTCACCGCGGCGGCCTTGGCCAGCACCTCGGTGTCGACGGCAGTGGGATTTTTACCCAGCCTGCGCGCCTATGACCAATACGCGGCGCTGGGGTCGATTCAGGCACGGACCGTTGTGGTCAGCGGGGGAATCGATCCGTTGACCCCGCCGGCGCACGGTCTTGATCTGGTGGCAGGGATCCCCGGAGCGCAGCATGTGCATATTCCTGGTGCTGGGCACATGCTGCCGCAGGAAGCGCGGGATGTGCTCAACGAAGCGATCCGGCGGACGATGGACGGCACACCGGGCGGTCGCTCGGCTGTCGGCGAAGGCGTATCTCCGCGTGAAGCAGCGGGGGTTTCTTCGGCGGCAGCGGCAGCGGCAGCGGCAGCGGCAGCGGCGGCGGGAGCGGCGGGAGTGGCGTCCTAAATCCGCCATTTAGCATCTCGAATCTCCCACTCAATGAATGAGTGGGATTCTGGGTTAGGCTGCCAGGTCGCTCGCAAGCGGCCAACTCGCGGCGAGGGATCGATAGCGTGCCCGTTCGTTGATAAGAGATGCTAGGGACTGCATTAGGAGCGGACGAAGGGGGTGCCGGTGGCGGTGCCCTGGCCGATACGGCAGGCTGGAAATGTGCCCGACGAGCTGCGTTCTTCGATGTCCGCGATATACGTAGCATCGCCGGAGGGTGACACCGGCAAGTCGGCGGTTGCGCTGGGCATCCTGCACCGGCTTGTTGCGACGGTTGCCCGCGTCGGGGTGTTTCGGCCCATCACCCGTGTTCCCCGGGGACAACGTCATGGGCTCGGCGAGGATCGGGACTACATTCTGGAACTCCTGGGGGACCGGGCCACCGCGGGCCTGTCGTACGAAGAGTGTGTCGGCGTCAGCTACCAGCAGTTGCGTGATGACCCCGACGCCGCGCTGGCTGAGATCGTCGAACGCTTCCACCAGGTGGCCGACCAGTGCGACGTCGTCTTGGTGGTCGGCAGCGACTACACCGATATCGCGGCCCCCAGTGAGCTGTCGATGAACGCCCGGATCGCGGCCAACCTCGGTGCCCCGGTGGTGCTCGTCGTCCGGGCCAAGGGCCGCACCTCTGATCAGGTCGCGCAGGTCGTCGGGGTGTGCATCGACGAGATCGCCGCCCAGCACGCCCACACGGCCGCGGTGGTGGTCAACCGATGTGCCCCGGCGAGGATGGCCGATGTCTCTGCCGCGCTGAAAGAAGTCGAACCCAGGAGCTATGTACTTCCCGAGGAACCGCTACTGGGGGCACCAGCGGTCGTTGAGCTGAAGACCGCCGTCGAGGGCACGCTACTCAAGGGTGATCCGGAATTGCTGACACGTGAGGTGCTGGACGTCTTGGTCGCCGGAATGACGGCCGAGCACGTGTTGGAGCGGCTCAGCGAGGGGGCTGCGGTCATTACTCCCGGTGACCGGTCCGATGTTGTGCTCGCCGTGCTCAGCGCCCATGCCGCCGAGGGCTTTCCGTCGTTGTCCTGCGTCATTCTCAACGGTGGTCTGTCGCTTCATCCGTCGGTCCAATCCCTCGTGGCCGGGCTGGGTCTGCGCCTGCCCATCCTTGAGACGAGGTTCGGTTCTTTCGAGACAGCCAGTAGGGTCGCTGCGACGCGGGGCCGCGTCACGACGCAATCCCACCGCAAGGTCGACACCGCGCTTGCGTTAATGGAAAATCACGTTGATACCGCAGACCTGTTGGCGCAGCTATCTATTGCGATTCCCACTGCGGTGACTCCGAAAATGTTCACCCACCGGTTGCTTGATCGGGCGCGGTCAGACCGCAAACGAATTGTGCTGCCCGAAGGGGACGACGACCGCATTCTCAAGGCAGCCGGCAGGCTACTGCAGCGAAGTGTCTCCGACCTGACGATCCTCGGCGAGGAAGTGCAGGTCCGTGCTCGTGCTGCGGAACTGGGTGTCGACTTGTCCCGCGCCGCAGTTCTCGATCCGCAAACTAGTCAACTGTGTGACCAATTCGCGCAGCAGTACGCGGAGTTACGTTCCCACAAAGGGGTCACGCTCGAGCATGCTCGCGAGATCATTCACGACGCCTCATACTTCGGCACCATGCTAGTGCACAACGACATGGTCGACGGCATGGTGTCAGGGGCAAGGCACACGACGGCGCACACGATCAGACCGGCGTTCGAAATCATCAGGACGGCAGAAGGCGTCTCTACGGTCTCGAGCATATTCCTCATGCTGTTGGCCGATGAAGTACTGGCATACGGGGACTGTGCAATCGTGCCAGACCCGACCGCCGAGCAGCTTGCCGATATCGCCATCTCCTCGGCGCAGACCGCCGCGCAGTTCGGCATTGACCCTCGGGTGGCGATGCTGTCGTATTCGACTGGCACATCCGGTGCTGGGGCTGACGTCGAAAAGGTTAGGAGAGCAACAGAATTAGTCCGTTCCCGAGACCCTGATCTACTGGTCGAGGGGCCAATACAATATGACGCTGCTGTCGAACCGTCGGTGGCGGCCACGAAGATGCCTGACTCGATGGTTGCCGGCCACGCCACAGTGTTGATCTTCCCTGACCTCAATACCGGCAACAACACCTACAAGGCCGTTCAGCGCAGCGCCGGAGCGGTCGCGATCGGACCGGTGCTACAAGGCCTGAACAAGCCTGTCAACGATTTGTCGCGTGGAGCGTTGGTCGAAGACATAGTCAACACCGTCGCGATCACGGCCGTTCAGGCCCAGGGGTGATTTCGTGAAGCCTTCTGTATTGGTCCTTAACTCTGGTTCCTCAACAGTGAAATATTCAGTCGTGCAACCGGAATCAGGTATGACAGTTGCCTCTGGAGCAGTCGAACGCATAGGTGAGGAAGTGGAGCAGGGCTCGGTGGTGGGAGCAGTCGCCGATCATGCCGCTGCCTTGAGTCAGGTGTTCGATTCGCTGGCCGGAGAAGGGCATTCACTCGACGAACTCGCACTGGTGGCGGTCGGGCACCGGGTGGTGCACGGTGGCCCGGACTTATACCGGCCCACAGTTATCGACGATGCTGTGGTCGCACAGCTAGAGAAGCTGGCTCCGCTTGCGCCACTTCATAACCCACCGTCGATCCTTGGCATCCAAGTGGCACGCAAGGCGCTGCCGCACCTACCTCATATCGCGGTATTTGACACCGCGTTCTTCCACGATTTGCCCGCTGTTGCAGCCACATACGCCATCGACCGCGAGATAGCCACCCACTGGCAGGTCAGACGCTACGGGTTTCATGGCATTTCCCATCAGTACGTCAGCCAGCAAGCAGCGTCCTTCCTCGGCTCGCCGCGCGAGTCCCTGAGGCAGATCGTTCTACACCTCGGGAATGGGGCGTCGGCCTCGGCAATCGTCGGCGGCCGACCCGTGGAGACGTCGATGGGGCTCACCCCGATGGAGGGTTTGGTAATGGGGACGCGTTCCGGCGACGTAGACCCCGGCCTGATCAGCTATCTGTGGCGGACCGCAGGCATGAGTGTTGAGGATATCGATTCGATGCTCAATCGACGATCGGGTATGCGCGGTCTTGCGGGCGAGGTTGATTTCCGGATAATCCACCAGCGGATCCAGTTTGGTACCGAATCTGAGGGGGCTGCAGCACAATTAGCCTATGACGTGTACATCCACCGACTGCGCAAGTATGTCGGTGCGTACATGGCGGTGCTGAGCACAGCGGATTCCATCACCTTTACTGCAGGCGTCGGCGAGAACGATGCTGCGGTGCGCCGCGACGCCCTCGCGGGTCTCGCGGCGTTCGGCATCGAACTCGACGAAACTCGGAACGACGGCCCGGCCGGGGAGGCCAGACGAATCTCTGCCGACGGTTCGCCGACGACGGTACTGGTGATTCCCACTGACGAAGAGCTGGCGATCGCTCGGGAGTGTGCGCAGGTACTTGCCGGCTGACCGGGTTTCGGCGGGCCAGTCGGTGTTTCAGCCGCAGAAGGTCAACTCAGAACGTCGACATTGGCCGCACGCTGTTGGCCAAATCGACTAGGGCGTAGCGGTGCGCCTGAGTGGGCGCAACCCTTGCGAGGTTGCGCAGCGAGGCTTCGACACCGAGCTGCAGACCGTGCTCGGTGAACGGAAACCCCAGAATGTGGTTGGTACTGGCGGTGTTGTCGGCGAGCCAGTCCATGGCGGTCCCCAGGACCAAAGCCCGTATCTGTAATACCCGCGGCTCGGTGTCGGGTAGCGATTCCACGCGACGGGCTGCAGTGCGGATCTGTTGCTCGGTAACCTCACTTGATGACCGACCAGACAGCAGCGTCACCGCGCTCGTGAGCCGCGCGGTCGCGAAATACCGTGAAGTGGCGGGCACTTCATCGAGAATATGGACCGCTGCGTCGCGCTTGCCATCAGCAGACAGAGCACGCGCAAGGCCGAAACTGGCCGAGACCACGCCCCGGTCGGTGGACCACACGGAGTCGTAGAACCTACCTTCATCGGCGTTTCCGGCCAGCTCGGCGGTGGCTGCCACCGCCATTTTGGGTGCCAGCTCGCCGGGAAATGTATTGAGCACCTCGGTGAAATGTTTCGCCGCCGAGTCGTAGTCCGCAGTGAGCAGTTCGGCGACGGCACGGAACCAGACCAGCCGCCACTGCCAGCCGACCCGCTCGGCGAGGGCGTCGAGCTTGCGTGTGGCCTTGGCGACATCGCCGAGGTCGAGCAAGGCGCGAACCTCCATCAACGGCAGCTCGACCGATTGGGACAGGTCTAGGCCTTCGGAATCCAATGACCCATGTCGCGCGGCGCGCAACGAATCAAGTGTCTGCACGGGCTCACTGAGCACCGTCGCCGAAAGCACTGGCGCACCGACGTCGGTCGGGTCTACCAACGGCACTTGAAGGGCCTTGATTATCTCCTGCGCGGTGAGTTTCTCAGAGTGAACCCTGCCGTCCAGGTAGACGTCGGTATGTGCGACCAGAAGATCAACACCGAACGTCGACCGCGAGGGGCTGAACACGGTCGACAGACCAGGGCGCGGCACGCCGGTGTCGTGTGCCACCACCTCACGCAGCACTCCCATCAGCTGGCCGGCCATTTCCTCAGCTGTTTGGAACCGCCTCCTCGGGTCGGGATCTGTTGCACGAAGCAGTAGCCGGCGAAACGAGTCGTATTCGTTTAGCACGGGGTCTTCTTCGGGCAACCCGTCGACGTATCGGCCCTCTCGGGTGGGTAGGCGCAACGTCAGGGCGGCCAACGTGCGGCCCACCGTGTAGATGTCGGTGGCGATGGTGGGGCCAGTCCGCACGATTTCTGGAGCCTGATAACCCGGAGTGCCGTAGAGAAAACCGAACGAGTTGATGGGAGAGACCGCGCCCAGGTCGATGAGCTTGAGTTGATCCTCGGTCACCATGATGTTCTCGGGCTTCAGGTCGTTATAGACCAGCCCGTTGGTGTGCAGGTAGCTCAGCGCCGGAAGAACTTCGAGCATAAAGCCGATGGCCTCGGCGACTTCGAGCCGCGAGCCCGCGGTCTTGTTGAGACGGGTCGCCTGTTTTAGCGACGAACCACCGACATACTCCATGACGATGTAGCCGATCGGGTTGCCGCGCTTGTCCTCGTGTTCGACGAAGTTGAAGATCTTCACAATCCCGGGGTCGGTCACCTCGGCCAGGAACTGGCGCTCGGCCATCGCGATAGCTTGAGCCTCGGCGTCACCAGAGTGCACCAGACCTTTGAGCACTACCGGACGGTCGTTGACGTTCTTGTCGAATGCCAGGTAGATCCAGCCCAGCCCGCCGTGCGCGATGCAACCTTTGATCTCGTACTGATCGGCCACGATGTCGCCGGCAGACAGTTGCGGCAGAAAGGAATACGCGCTTCCGCAGTGTGGGCACCACCCCTCCGACAGCGCCTGCCCGTCCGGAGACGACCGGCCAACGGGCCGTCCACAGTTCCAGCAGAACCGCTTCGATTCTGGCACGACCGGGTCGGTCATCAGCGCGGTCAGCGGGTCAACGTCAGGCACCCGCGGGATCACCACCAGACCGCCCCCGAGGCGCCGGGTAGGTGACAACGTGCGAGTCAGTGTCGTCGCCTGCGCCTGTGGTTCGGAATAGCCGGTCTGGTCCGACTCGCGATCGCTGGCGTCCTCGTCCTCGAAACTGGGCCGGAACACCGCTTGGGTTGAGATGGGGCGCATCGTCGCTACCGAGTCCATCCCCAGTTCGGCCAGGCTCGCGCGTTGGGTTCCCGGATCCTCGTCGTCGTACTCGTCCATCAGTCCGTATACCTCGCCACCGGAGGGGCCGGTGCCGGTCCCAACACCGTCAACCACTTGCGGTACAGCGTGTTCCACGTCCCATCTTTGCGGATGCGTTCCAGGGTTCCGTTGACGAACCGCACCAGGCCGGTGTTCTCCAGATTGATGCCAACTCCGTAAGGCTCCACGTTCAGCGACGGCCCGACAATGCGCAGATAAGGATCCTGAGAGACCAGACCAGCGAGTATCGAGTCGTCAGTGCTCACCGCGTCGACTTGGCTCTGCTGCATCGCGACCAGACAGTCGGCCCACGTCACCACGCTGACGATGATCGGCGGCGGAGTGATTTCTTGCATCCGCTCCATGGACGTAGTGCCCTTCACTACGCACACGCGTTTGCCCGACAGATCGTCCGGTCCGGTAATCCCCGAGTCTTTCGGCACCAGTATCCGCTGGTTGCCGATCAAGTACACCGTGGAGAAGTTCACCAACTTCTTGCGTTCACACGTGATGGCCATCGTCTTGACCACCACATCGACCTGGTTGCGCTCCAGCGCGGCGATACGGTCATCCGATGACAGAATCCGATACTCCACCTGCGACGGGGTTCCGAAGATGTCGCGGGCAATCTCGCCGGCGATGTCCACGTCGAAGCCCGTGATCTGACCGGTGATCGGATCGCGGAAGCTGAATAGGTTGCTGCCGACATCGAGGCCGACGATGAGCCGACCGCGCGCCTTGATGTCGGCAACCGCCGCTTCTGCCTCGGCCTTGGTGTCGAACGGCCGCAGGCTGGCCATCACGTCGCAGTCATCATCGGGCGCCATTGGTGGGTGCACCTGCTCGGGCGGCAGTTCTACCATCCCCGACGGCGTCGGCGGCGCCAGCGTGACGCTAGTGGTAGGTGCCGCCGGATCCGGCTGCGCGCACCCGCTCAACAACAGCAGCACCGCCGTGGCTGCCGTGCCCAATCTTTTCGCGCGAGCGCTCATCGGTGCGCGGCTGTTCTTCGCGCGAGCGCTCATCGGTGCGCGGCTGTTCTTCGCGCGAGCGCTCATCACCGATACTCGCTTAGTCTCGGCCAGATCCCCAACGCCATGGCGATAGCAGCCACGACACTGAGCGTCGCGGCCCCTACCGTTGCACCGGAGAGCACTCGCCGGGCACTGACGATTTCACTGCGCAATTGGCCGCGGATCTGCTCGATGCCTTTGGTCAGCTTCTCGTCGAGCTTGTCGAACGCGGGGGTGGCGTCATCCTCGCCATCGCCCAGCGCGACTTCTGTTGCGGCCTGGTAGTTGCCCACAGCGATGTAGGCAGTGATCCGGTCGTCGGCGGTGCGCCACCGTTGGAGCAATTGGTCTGCATCGGCGAGTTCGGACTTGTCGACTGCATCATCCTGCGCAAGATAGTGGGCCAGCTGGTGCCGCATCAGTTCAATCCGCTGGTAGTAGGACTGTTTGCGCACGTTCTCATCGCCACGGCGAATCAGTGACAGGGTTTCGTCGGCCCGTGCCTGCTGGGCGGTGATCGCCAGGGTGGTCACCGTCTTGAGGGACTCAGCCGCCGTGTCTTTTGCGTTGCGGCTGCCCACCGTCGAGATCACCAGCGCCGTGCCGACCCAAATCAACATGATCAACACCGCCATCCCACCGGCGACGAACCCGATATTGACTCGTCTTCGGGTGCGCTTGGCCAACCAGCGGTTGGCGAAGACCCCGAACAACAGGGTCGAGGCCACCACCACAATCACCGGGGTAGGGATGCGGGTCGACGCGGTGGCCTCGACGTCGACCTGCAGTGCGGTCGCCTCGTAGAGGTACTGCGCATCCGGCAGGATCAGCTGCTGCATTAGCGCCGACGCTTCCGACAGGTAGGACGAACCGACCGGGTTGCCCGCACGGCTGTTGGCTCGCGCCGTCTCGATCAGTCCGGTGTAGACAGCCAGCCTGGCGTTGATCCTGCCGAGCAGCTGCACCAGTTCCTCATCAGCCAGGCCGCTCGAGGCTCGGGTCACCGCGACTGCGGCATCGGTGATCGCCTGCTCGTAGCGCTGCCGGACATCGCGGGGTTCGACTCCGGCGATGAATGCCGTGGCAGCGGCAGCATCGGCGATCGATAACGTCGTGTAGAGCCGACCGGCTGCGTAGGCCAACGGTTCTGTGTGGTTGAGGACGGTGGTAAGTGCATGCTGACGACTGTCGATGGTCATCGAGGTCGCGAAGGCGCTGCCGACTACCAACGCTGCCAGCACGAAACCGATGCTCAAAATGCGGCCGGGCGTGGTCCACAGAAACCACCACCGCTGACGCGCCGGGGCGGTCGGCGACCGGGAAGCAAGGGGTTCGGTCGAGGGATGCGCCAACTCCACAGTCACGTTTGCGCGGACCTCATTTTGGTTTCGATCTCTCCGGCTGTCGCACTGACGCACATTCTATGAAAGAAGTCTAAGAGCTTCCCGCGCCGCCGGTGTGGATTCGACGGCTCTGACTTCCCCGGTGTCGGCGCCTGTTCCCTATTCTGAACCCGTGCGTGGGGATGGTGACGGCTGGGTCGTGTCGGCTGACGGAGTCGCCTATTGGGGCAGGCACGGGGCCGCGGGCCTGCTGCTACGGGCGCGCAGACCGGACGGTGCGGCTGCGGTGCTGCTCCAGCATCGTGCGCCCTGGAGTCATCAGGGCGGCACCTGGGGCCTTCCCGGCGGTGCGCGCGACAGCCACGAGACACCCGAGCAGGCCGCAGTCCGCGAAGCGCACGAGGAGGCCGGGGTACCTGCCGATCAGCTGGTCGTGCGCACCACGGTGGTCACTGCCGAAGTAGCCGGGTGGAGCTACACCACCGTCATCGCAGATGCTGAGGCACTACTGGACACTGTCCCCAACCGCGAGAGTGCCGAGTTGCGTTGGGTCCTCGAGGAGAAGGTGGCCGATCTGCCGCTGCACCCTGGCTTCGCCGCGAGCTGGGAGCGGCTACGCCGCGTGGCGGCGTCGATTCCGCTGCCTGTCACCGGTGAGCGTTGAGCAGCTCGTTCAGCCGCTCAGCGGCCGCCTTCGGATCGTCGGCGGCCGTGATCGCGCGCACCACGACGATGCGACACGCCCCGGCGTGGACGATGTCGGGTACCCGGGCGGCGTCGATTCCGCCGATGGCGAACCAGGGCTTGTCGGTGCCGGTTGCGTCCTCGATCGCGCGAGCGGTACGGACCAGTTCGAGGCCTGGCGCCGGCCGGCCCGGTTTGGTGGGCGTGGGCCAGCACGGTCCGACGCAGAAGTAGTCCGGACTGTTCGGGCCAGGGGCCACCGCGGCGTTCAGTTGGTCGACATCGTGGGTAGAGCGGCCGATGAGGCGGTCGCCGATGATGCTGCGCGCGACCGGCAGCGGCAGGTCATCCTGACCGAGATGCAATACATCGGCGTCGGCGGCCAGCGCGACGTCGGCACGGTCGTTGACGGCCAGCAGCGCGCCATGGCGGCGGGCCGCGTCGCCGATCATGGCCAGTGCCTCGAGTTCCTCGCGCGCCTCCAGGGGGCCGAATCGCTGCTCGCCGGGCGATCCCTTGTCCCTGAGCTGGATTACGTCGACGCCGCCCGCGAGCGCCGCATCGACGAACTCCGCGAGGTCGCCGCGTTCTCGGCGGGCGTCGGTGCATAGGTACAGCTTCGCGGAGAGCAGCCTGGTGCGGGGTGCGGAATCACTCACGCCGCGAACGCTAACCCGCTACCGAAGTAGGCTGGTAGCCGACCACACGGGAGTCCCGGGTACGGGGACTGAGAGTGAGCTCGCCGCTCTTACCGTCACACCTGATCCGGATCATGCCGGCGAAGGGAGCAGACGATGCCCAGGACGGGCAGAGCTGGAATGGACGCCGGAGCGGACCTAGCCGTCATCGGCGGCGGTGTCATCGGGCTTTCCGTGGCGCGTCGCGCGGCTCAGGACGGCTTGGCGGTCCGGGTGCACCGTCCCGGTGGGCAGGAGCGAAGCGACCCGGGGGGAGGTGCCGGTGGGCAGGAGCGAAGCGACCCGGGGAGACGTCCTGCTGAGTCGGGTGCCTCCTGGGTAGCTGGCGGGATGCTCGCACCCCATAGCGAGGGCTGGCCCGGCGAGGAGCGGCTGCTCCGGCTCGGGCTGGCGTCGCTCGAACTGTGGAACCGGGGATTCCTGGACGGGATGGCGCCCGAAGTAGTGACTGCCCGGGGGTCGCTGGTAGTCGCCGTCGACCGGGCTGACGTCGCAGATCTAAAGACCGTGGGTGAATGGCTGTCTGATCAAGGCCATCCCGTGGCACTGACCAATTCCGCACGTGATGTGGAACCCTTTCTTGCCCAGGGTATTCGGTATGGCCTGATCGCAGAAACTGAGCTCGCGGTGGACAACCGTGCGGTCGTCGAGGCGCTCGCTGCGCACTGCGATCGTCTCGGCGTCCAATGGGCGCCCCCCGTGCGCGACCTGGCTGATGTTGGCGCCGTCGATACGGTCGTGATCGCCAATGGAGTCGATGCGCCTGCGCTATGGCCTGGACTACCGATCCGTGCGGTGAAGGGGGAGGTGCTAAGGCTACGTTGGCGTCCAGGGTGTATGCCGGTGCCGCAGAACGTGATCCGTGCCCGTGTGCACGGACGCCAGGTATATCTGGTTCCCAGGGCGGACGGCGTCGTGGTCGGCGCGACGCAGTACGAGCACGGCCGAGACACTGCCCCGGCGGTGGCGGGCGTCCGCGAACTGCTCGACGACGCCTGCGC
>JBMYXJ010000021.1:0-13751 GCA_049608285.1 Mycobacterium sp.
ACGTTGCCGACCAGGTAGATCAGGTAACCTACAAGCCCGATGACGCCCAGCTTGCGGGTGCGCCGTGCAGCCATCCCAAGTCCCACGGCGGTCTCGATACCGCCATTTATGTATACATACTGGCGGGTGTTGTCAGGGAACGCCGGTTCGGTGAGCCCCTCGAATACTTGCGGGGCAACGAAGTGGGCCAGGCCGGTTCCGGCCAGTGCCAGCCCGGCGACGGTGGCGGTGCGCGAATTCTCTTTTGACACAAAAGCTCCTAGTTGAATTGGTAATCGGTCACCGGGAAGCTGGATGCGTCCCGGAGAGCGGTCCGTGTCGCCATTGGCCGCATCAACGCGGGTTCGCCGCCGGGACTGAAGTAGTAGGACCGCGCCGATGCGCAATCACCGTTGGCGAACACTGATTGGTCGACTAGTTTGGTCATTCGCTCCAGGCACCGGGCGTTGGCTTCCTCGGTCACCTCGAAGGTAGTTGCACCGCAACGCTTCATCTCGCCGAAGAGCCGTTCCATATGCCGCATCTGGTACTCCATGGTGTTGAAGAAATTCAACCCGAGGAACCCATAGGGGCTGGCCAATGACAAATAGTTGGGGAAGAGCGGCATAGATATGCCCTGATAAGCCTGAAATCGTGTTTCGCGCCACCATTTTCCGAGGTTGCGGCCCTGCCGTCCAATGACCTCAAAGGCGGGGAAGTTGGCCTCCCAAATGTCGAAGCCGGTCGCCAGCACAAGTGTGTCGATAACGGCCTTGGTGCCGTCGTTGGCGACGATCCCATCGGCCTCGACGCGCGCGATGCCGCTATCCTGAAGATGGACGTGAGGCTCGGTGAACGTGCGGTAGTAGCTGTTGGAGAACGTCGGTCGTTTGCATCCGAATTCGTAGTCTGGTGTGAGCCGGTCGCGAAGTTCCTTGTCGCGGATCGTCGCGCTCCGTTGCATCTTGGCGAGATCGCCTGCCGAGATATTGAATCGGCCACGGAACTTCCGGTAGTGCAGCAGCGCCACGAACACCATCAACTCGTAGATGGTGTCGGTTACTGCACGAATGGCCCTCTGGGTCAGAGGGATTCGCGCGAAAATCCGCTTGGCGCGCTCGGAAAATTGAATGTCGACCTTGGGTACCACCCAAATTGGTGTCCGCTGATACACGGTCAGATCGGCGGCATTCTTCGCCAACTCGGGGATCAGCTGGACGGCGGTGGCGCCGGTACCGATGATGCCGACTCGATCGCCGGTCGGGTCGTAGGAATCGTCCCATGCGGTGGTGTGAATAATTCGACCATCGAATTCAGTGATGCCCGGGATATCGGGGACGTGGGGCTGGGACAGGAAACCCGTTGCGGTGATGAGATACCTGGCGTCTACGGACTGGCCATCGCCCAGCGCGACCCGCCACAGCTTGGCGTCCTCGTCCCAGCGCGCGCCTTCGACGGTAGTGCTGAACCGCATGTGGCGGCGCACGTCGTACTTGTCGGCGACGTCGTCGGCGTACTGCTTGATCTCGCTGCCGGTGGAGAACAGTCGCGACCAGTTCGGGTTCGGCTCGAAATAGTACGAGTAGGTGGTGGTGGGAACGTCGCACGCCAGGCCAGGGTAGTGATTGACGTACCACGTCCCGCCCAGGTCGTCTTCTCGTTCCAGGATCACGAAGTGTTCGTAACCCATCCGTTTGAGCTGGATCGCGGCGCCGATACCGGCAAAGCCGGCGCCGACGATGACCGCGTCATAGGGCTGCGAAGTCATGCTTAAGACGGTACCTGAACAGCGTAAAAATCGGTCGCTCGCTGTGTTGGAGGACACCGATTCACCCCGGGTCGTCGGCGACGTACAACGCTCAGGGGAGCAACCGAAATGCCGCGTCGACGGCAAGCGCCGGGACGTCGAGCTTCTTGGAAGAAAGATCGTGGCGAGCGCCGTGGATCTCGACGATGTCGGTCGTGGTCGGGATGAGGGCGGCGGCTGATCGGAGGTCTTCGATGCTCCCGAACGGGTCAGCCGTTCCGTGGGTGAAGACAGTGGGCACGGTGATGCGCGGCAGGTGCTCAGTGCGGGCACGTTCGGGCTTCCCGGGCGGATGCAGCGGGTAGGAGAACAGTGTGAGCGCATCGATGTCCAAGCCGTCGTCGGCGACGGCCATCGAGGTGAGGCGTCCCCCGTAGGAGTGTCCACCGGCAACAACGGCCAGGTTCGGCTTGTCCACCAGTCGGCGAACCGCGGTCACCGCCTCGAGTATGCCGGTGCGGTCGGCCGCCGACGTGCCCGAGGGAGGTCCTTTGGGGCGGCGTCGCCGGTACGGCAGGTTGTAGCGAACCGCGAGCCAACCGCGTCGCGCCCATTCGTCACAGATAGCAATGAGCAGCGGTGATTCTCGGCTGCCTCCGGCGCCGTGGGTAAGGACCGCCAGTCCGTCGGGCGAGCCCTCGGGCCGGTGGGCGATACCGGCGATCTGGTCCATCAGCCGAGCCGAAACAGCGCCGATACTGGGCCGTAGCCGTGGCCCAGTGGGTATGCCGCGCGCAGGCTTTGAGTCACCCACTGTTTGGCGAATGCGACGGCGTCGGGAACCTGGTATCCGTGTGCGAGGGCGCTGGCAACGGCGGCAGCCAACGTGTCACCAGCCCCGTGGTCGTTCCTGGTGTCAATGCGGGTGGAATCAAACTCGTGGAACTGGCTGCCATCGAACAGCAGGTCTGGGCTGCGTGCCGACGATCGCAGGTGCCCACCCTTGACCAGCGCCCATTGTGGGCCGAGCGCATGCAGTTCCCGGGCCGCGGTTCGCTGGGTTTCGGCGTCTACAACCTCGATTCCGGTGATCAGGCGGACTTCGTCGAGATTTGGCGTCACCAGTGTTGCAAGCGGGAAGAGGGTCTCCCGCAGCGAGTTCAGGGCACTCGGGTGTAGCAGAGGGTCTCCGTGCATCGAAGCGCACACGGGATCGACCACGAGTGGCGCACTGCCCGCGAGCCCCTGGGCGACCCATGCATCGGCAACGGTGTCGATGATTTCCGATGACGCAAGCATGCCGGTCTTGGCTGCCTGCAACCCGATGTCGGAGGCAACCGCCTCGATTTGGCTGCCAATGATGTCGAGTGGGATTTCATGGAAACCCTTGATGCCCAGCGAGTTCTGCACTGTCACGGCGGTGACGGCAACCAGGCCGTGGATGCCGAGCAGGGCGAAGGTCCGCATGTCCGCCTGTATTCCCGCTCCGCCGCCGGAGTCTGAGCCCGCGATGGTCAACACCCGAAGCGGCGTCTGACCCGCCGGCGCGGTGGGCAGGAAAGTCACGGCGTCACCACGGGCAGTAACGTCACGGCCCCTCCACTGGCAGCAAGGTCACGGGGTGGCCGCCGGCAGCAAGGTCACGGCGTCACCACTGGCAAGTACACGCGGCCGCCGAGTTCGGTGAATTCACGAGACTTCTCGGCCATGCCATCTCGGACAGCCTCACGTATGTCCTGGGTGATGCGCATCGAGCAGAACTTGGGCCCACACATCGAACAGAAGTGTGCGGTCTTAGCCGGCTCTGCGGGCAGCGTTTCATCGTGGAACTCGCGCGCGGTGTCAGGATCCAGGGATAGCGCGAACTGGTCGTGCCAACGGAATTCGAAGCGTGCTCGCGACAGCGCGTCGTCACGATCCTGGGCGTTGGGGTGGCCCTTGGCGAGGTCTGCGGCGTGGGCGGCGATTTTGTAGGCGATGACCCCGTCCTTGACGTCCTGGCGATTCGGCAGCCCGAGGTGTTCCTTGGGTGTGACGTAGCACAGCATCGCGGTGCCTGCCTGCGCGATGATCGCGGCGCCGATGGCCGAGGTGATGTGGTCGTAGGCGGGCGCGATATCGGTGGCCAGCGGTCCCAGGGTGTAGAAGGGCGCCTCTTCGCACAACTCTTCCTCGAGCCGGACGTTCTCGGTGATCTTGTGCAGGGGGACATGGCCGGGGCCCTCGATCATCACCTGCACGCCGCGAGATTTCGCTATCTTGGTGAGTTCCCCGAGGGTGCGCAGCTCGGCGAACTGGGCGGCATCGTTGGCATCGGCGATCGAGCCCGGTCGCAATCCGTCCCCAAGGGAGAACGTTACGTCGTAGCGCTGCAGGATGTCGCAGAGCTCCTCGAAGTTCGTGTACAGGAACGACTCCTGGTGGTGGGCCAGGCACCACGCCGCCATGATGGAGCCGCCTCGCGAGACGATTCCGGTGACCCGGTCGATGGTCAAAGGGATGTGACTCATCAATACACCCGCGTGCACGGTCATGTAGTCCACGCCCTGCTCGCACTGTTCGATCACCGTGTCGCGATAAAGCTCCCATGTGAGTTCGGCGGGTTCGCCGTTTGTCTTCTCGAGGGCCTGATAGAGCGGAACTGTGCCGACGGGCACGGGTGAGTTACGCAGGATCCACTCGCGCGTCATGTGGATGTCACGCCCGGTGGACAGATCCATGATGGTGTCAGTGCCCCAACGGGTCGCCCACACCATCTTGTCGACCTCCTCGGCGATGGAAGATGTCACCGCCGAATTGCCGATGTTGGCGTTGACCTTCACGCCGAAGGCTTTACCGATGATCATCGGTTCTGCCTCGGGATGGTTGTGGTTGGCGGGGATCACTGCGCGGCCGCGGGCGACCTCGTCGCGGACCAGTTCGGCGGGCACTCGTTCGCGCGCGGCGATGAACGCCATCTCGGCGGTGATCTCGCCCGCCCGCGCCCGCTGCAGCTGGGTGCCGCGGTCGCGAACGACGCCCGGGCGGGGCGGTAGACCTGCGATCAGGTCGATGCCGGCGTCGTCGTCGGTGTAGGGACCCGAGGTGTCGTAAAGGTCCAGGTGCTCGCCGTTGGTGAGATTCACTCGACGAAACGGCACTCGCTGGCCGTCGATGTCACGGTAAATCTTGGTGCTGCCCTGGATGGGGCCGGTGGTGACAGACAGGTTGTCGGCGCCGATGTTGACATGGGTCATGGTGTGTTTCTCCCTACGCCGGCATTACCCGGTCAGGTTCGTACGGTCGACGGGCCTACCCGTCCTCTCAGCGCGTGGCACGCGCTCCCGTGTGGTTGACGGGGTCGACGGTAGCGCAGGGGCTGCGTGCAGGGAACCTCCGAACTGAGTTCCCGCAAGATCGGTTGGATGGCGAGTGCGGATTCTGCGTGCGTTTGTGCCCCGAACCGGTGGCTCGTCTGGGGCGGACTGGGGTGGATGTAGTCACCGGTCAGGCTGGTTGTCGGCGAGTTCCACCAACACGGGGGCATGATCGCTGGGCTGCTTGCCCTTGCGTTCGTCGCGCACAATCTCGGCATGGCCGACCCGCTGCGCCAGCTCCGGCGAGCCCAGGATGAAGTCGATTCGCATGCCACGGTTCTTCGGGAACCGCAGCTGCGTGTAATCCCAGTAGGTGAACACGTCGGGACCGGGTGCGAACGGACGCACCACGTCGGTGAAGCCGGCCTTGATAATGGATCCGAACGCCACTCGTTCTGCTTCGGTGACGTGCGTGCTGTCACGAAAGAACTCCATATCCCAGACGTCTTCGTCGGTCGGTGCGATGTTCCAGTCACCTACGAGGGCGATGGGTGCCGTCGGGTCCTGCGTCAGCCACGAGGCAGCTGTGTGACGCAGAGCGGCAAGCCATTGCAGTTTGTAGGCGTAGTGCTCTGAGTCGACAGCACGACCGTTGGGAACGTAGAGGCTCCACACTCGGACTCCTCCGCACGTGGCGCCAAGGGCCCTCGCTTCGGCAGCCGGCTCGACATCGGGCTTGGCGCGCCACCACGGCTGACCTTCGAAACCAACCCGGACGTCTTCGATACCGATCCGCGACGCGATGGCCACGCCGTTCCATTGGTTGAGGCCGCAGTGCACGACGTCGTAGCCGAGGGCCGCGAACGGCATGGTGGGGAACTGGTCGTCGGTGCACTTGGTCTCCTGCATCGCCAACACATCGACGTCGGCGCGCTGGAGCCAGTCGGTGACTCGGTCGACCCTGGTGCGGATCGAATTGACGTTCCAGGTGGCCAGCCGCATGGCCTCAGCCTAATTGTGGGTTCGAGGTCAGCAGATCCTGCGCCCGGACGTACCGGGACCGGTGATGTACCCCGAAGCGCATGGACTCGTACAGTGCTCGGGCCTGCGCATTGTTGGCAAGCACCTGGACGTATGCGCGCGTCGCGCCATTCTCTCGGGCCCAGTCCAGCAGCCCTGAGCACAGGGCGCGCGCTGAGCCTCGGCGTCGAGCGTCCCCGCTGACGTGTACCGCGGACAACCCTGCCCACCGGGTGCCGTCTGGTGCTTCGGTCACTGCCGCGCGACCTACCGCCACTCCGGGGAGTTCACCGAAGGCCACCTCGCCGTCGACGACGGCGGTGAGCACACCGTCGGGAATGTTGCGAGGATTGATCGCCCGCCAACTCTGGCTGGGTCGGGCGGTCAGCGTCATCTCCGATACCGGCGCTGCGCAGCTGAGATCACCTGCCATGACGAGGGTTTCGGCGTCCACGGGCACTCCCGCCGGCACCCGGAACAGCCGGTCCGGTGCTGAGACCAGCGCAGCTGCGCCCCTGGAGGCATACCACTGCACCGCCGCGACCACCTCGGCATGCGAGGTGAAACGAAGCGGCACTGCGGAATTAGCCCGCCTGGTGCTTCCCAGTCCGTACCGCAGCAGCCAGCCGTCGCACCATTGCTGCTCGATGCCTGGCCAGCCAAGGGCGGCGGCGTGTTCGAGATTGCGGATCTCGCCGGTGCGCACCGGAATCTCAGGCACGACCCGGACCGCCAGAACGTCGGCAGGCGCGATATCGACGATGTCCCCCCGCTTGGTCAGCACACGTACGATCGGGTCGATCTCCACCAGGTGGCCGACCACGTCGGTGTGCGGCGGCGTGGAACCTGCCGCCAACCGGTACCGGAGGCTGACTCGGCTACCGGCCTCCGGTAGATCTGTCATCGGTTCAGTGGCCGAACGGATCGGGTTCTTCGCCCGGCATCCACGACAATCCGGGCACACCCCAACCCTGGGATTTGACCGCCCGTTTGGCGCTGCGGGCGTTGCGTCCGACCAGCCGGTCGAGGTAGAGGTAGCCGTCGAGGTGGCCGGTCTCATGCTGCAGCATTCGCGCGAACAAGTCGGTCCCCTCGAGAGTGATCGGTCTCGCGTCGGCGTCCAGGCCCGTGACGCGCGCCCACCCCGCCCGGCCGGTCGGGAAGGACTCCCCGGGTACCGACAGGCAACCCTCGTCGTCGTCCTCGGGATCAGGCATCGTCTCGGGCACTTCAGTGGTCTCCAGCACCGGGTTGACGATCACGCCGCGGCGGCGGGTCGTCTGGCCTCGCTCATCGGCGCAGTCATATACGAAGACCCTCCGCGCGACGCCGATCTGGTTGGCTGCCAGCCCGACCCCGTTGGCGGCGTCCATCGTGTCGTAGAGGTCCTTGATCAGATCTGAAAGGTCAGCGGGCAGCGAACCGTCCTTGCCCACGGGCACCGGTTCGGTCGCGGTGTGCAGGACGGGATCTCCCACGATTCGGATGGGTAGTACGGCCATGGTCAGCAAGCTTAGTGAGCCGACTCGCGGCGGTTGGTGACGGATACGGTGACCTAGCCGTGATTGAATACTCGCCGAACCACAGCGATGTCATTCTCGAGTGTCGGAAGGGTCCGGGAAGCGATATGGACGGCGCCATCGCGCGGACTAAGAATTGTCAGGACGACTCCGCCCTCGCGGACGGACTGACCCGACGCGAACATGACCTTCTCGCCTTCGAGCGGCAGTGGTGGAAATATGCGGGATCAAAAGAAGACGCCATCAAGGAACTGTTTGCGATGTCGGCGACCCGCTACTACCAGGTGCTCAACGCGCTGGTCGACCGGCCCGAGGCGCTGGCATCCGACCCCATGCTGGTCAAACGGCTGCGGCGGCTTCGGGCGAGTCGACAGAAAGCCCGCGCGGCTCGCCGACTCGGTTTCGACGTCACCTAAGGTGCCCCCGCCCGTCGAGCTGTCGATACAGTAGGCGCCAATGAGTCAGCGAGAATCCTCGGGCCTGCCCCTGCGTGCCATGGTGATGGTGCTGCTTTTCCTGGGCGTGGTGTTTCTGCTTGTCGGGTTGCAGGCGATGGGCGGGAACTCCGACGAAGATGATTCCTCGATCGCCACCGCTACCACCACCAGCAGCACGCCCACCACCACCACTACCACCCCGTCCGAAGAACCGGCGCAGGTTGATGTGCGGGTGCTCAACATCTCCGAGGTCGCGGGGGCGGCCGAGGCCACCGCCAACCGTCTCCGAGAGGCCGGCTGGGATGTCACCGAGACGGGCAACTTGACGCTGCCCGACACCGCTGTCACAACGGTGTTTTTCACCGACGCGTCGGGCGAGCAGCAGGCTGCCGAGGAAATCGGCCGGATACTTGAAGCGCCGGTCGCTCCGCGCCCGCCTGAACTAATAGATGAGCCACCGGGCGTGGTCGTCGTCGTCACCGGTTAGGCTCTTACTCATGCTCAGGACAGTCGCCGCCGTCACCCTGTTCGCAGCGCCCGTACTCGCGCTGACAGCCTGCAGTCCCAACGAACACCCCGCCACGTCGCCTGGCACCACGCCGGCGATCTGGACCGGGTCGCCGGCGCCGTCGGCGCCACATGGCCATGGAGGTTCACCTGGCCCCGAAGGTTCGGGGCACGGCAGTTCGGATTCCGGAGGTGAGACCCTGACCGCCGATCTGAAGCTGGCCGATGGCACCACCGTCGCGACCGCCGACATCGCGTTTTCCGACGGATTCGCCACAGTCACGGTGCAGACCCAAACCGAGGGCGAACTCACGCCTGGTTTCCACGGTATGCACATTCACTCGGTGGGCAAGTGTGAGGCCGACTCGGTCGCGCCCACCGGTGGCGCCCCGGCGAACTTCAATTCCGCCGGGGGACATTTCCAGGTCCCAGGGCACAGCGGGCACCCCGCTAGCGGTGACCTCGTTCCCCTACAGGTACGTAAGGACGGCTCGGCGCTGGTGGTGACCACCACCGACGCCTTCACCGCCAAGGAGCTCCTCGACGGTGCCGGAACCGCGATCGTCGTCCACGCCAATGCTGACAACTTCGCCCATATCCCACCGGAGAGCTACCGGCAGGTCGACGGCGCTGCACCGCCGGATCAGACCACTCTGGCGACCGGCGACGCCGGAGCTCGGGTGGCCTGTGGTGTCATCACGCGGCCCTAAGCGAGGGGTTAGTCGAGCGGCTAGTAGCCGCATCGATTTCGTCGGGTCGCCAAGGTCTACCGTCGGTGTCGAGTGGGAGTTCGCGCTCGTCGACGCCCAAACCCGTGACTTGAGCAACGAAGCCGCTTCGGTCATCGCCGAACTCGGCGAAAACCCACACGTGCACAAAGAATTGTTGCGCAACACCGTTGAGATCGTCACCGGTATCTGTGCGAACGCCGGGGAGGCGATGAATGACCTGCAGTCCACGTTGCGACCGGTGCGCGAAATCGTCCGCGATCGCGGAATGGAGCTGTTCTGTGCAGGCACGCATCCGTTTGCGAAGTGGTCGGCTCAGAAATTCACTGACGCCCCGCGCTACTCCGAGCTGATCAAGCGCACCCAGTGGTGGGGTCGGCAGATGCTGATCTGGGGTGTACATGTGCATGTGGGGGTGTCCTCGGCGCATAAGGTGATGCCGATTGTCACCTCGCTACTCAACCAGTACCCGCACCTGCTGGCGCTGTCGGCATCGTCTCCGTACTGGGACGGCGAGGACACCGGTTACGCCAGTAACCGCTCCATGATGTTTCAGCAGTTGCCCACCGCCGGCCTGCCATTCCACTTCCAGGAATGGCGCGAATTCGAGGGCTTCGTCAGCGATCAGAAGAAGACCGGAATCATCGACCACATGAACGAAATACGTTGGGATGTCCGGCCTTCCCCGCATCTGGGCACCGTGGAGGTCAGGATATTCGACGGGGTGTCCAACCTGCACGAACTCTCGGCCCTGGTCGCCTTGACCCACTGCCTGATCGTGGACTTGGATCGTCGCCTGGACGCCGGAGAGGCGCTGCCGGTGATGCCCCCCTGGCATGTGCAGGAAAACAAGTGGCGGGCAGCCCGCTATGGCGTGGACGCCATCATCATCCTTGACGCCGACAGCAACGAAAGGTTGGTTACCGAGGATTTGGACAATCTGGTGGATCGCCTGCTGCCGGTGGCTGAGTCGCTTTCTTGTGTGAACGAGCTCACCCGCGTTGCTGACATCTACCGGGAGGGAGCGTCGTATCAGCGGCAACGCAGGGTTGCCGAAGAGCACGATGGGGACCTGCGCACCGTCGTCGATGCCCTCGTCGGCGAACTAGTCATTTGAGCCAGGCGCGTGGCCGCTCACTCAATCGAAGGCGACAGCGCGAACAACCGCAGCTCGCGATCTGTTCGGCTCAGATACGACCGGTACATCGGATAGGCGAGGAATTTCTGTAGGCCGCGGTCGCGCTCGTCACCGGTGAGTAGGGATGCGGTGACGGGGATTTCGGTGCCGCCCATCGTCACCAATGCCTGGGGTTGGGCCAGCAGGTTCCCCGACCAGGCGGGGTGGCTTTCCTGGCCGAAGTTACTGCCCAACACCAGAGCCCGGTCGCCGTCTCGCACATAGCTCAGAGGCGAGACGCGCTGCTTGCCGGATTTTCTTCCGGTTGTCGTCAAGAGTAGTTCCGGCATGGAGCCGGGACCGAACAGCGTGTACTTGCCCTTGGTTGCTCGCAACAACCGTCGGTCCACGGGAACCAAGGATCTGATGACCCGTGATCCGAGCCGCGATGACGCAAACCAGAAGACCGGCCGAAACAGCGGCGAGACATCGTCTCGCCCCCAATGGGCGTCGGGGAAGGCGGGTGACACAACCACCATGCTGCACGATGTCGGGCTCGTTGGAGTGGGTTTCGCCCTCCTGGAGCGGAAGAGCACGCGATGGACGCGCAGCACGATCCTGGTCTCCGCACCGCGCAGCTAGGGTCAACCTATGACAACGGTCGCCGGCCTCGCCGCAGGGCGAGAATGCAATTACCGACCCGGCGTTTGAACATGCCGACGCTGCCGATGTTTCCCCTCGAGGTGGCGATGCTGCCCGGCGAAGAGCTACCACTGCAGGTCTTCGAGCCGCGGTATTCGGCACTCGTAGAAACGTGTCTGGCCGCAAACGATCCGGTTTTCGGTGTGGTGCTGATCGCGGCGGGACGCGAGGTCGGCGGGGGGGATACCCGAAGCGATGTCGGGGTCTTGGCACACATCACCGAGTACACCGATATGGGTGCGGGCCGTTACCGGCTGAACTGTGCGATGGGGGACCGGTTCCGGGTGCTGGAATGGCATCCGGATAATCCGTACCCACAGGCGGCCGTCGAGATGTGGCCCGACGAACCAGGTCCTGCTGTCGACATCACCGCCATCCGGGACATCGAGGATCGGATGGTCGCTGTGTTCGAGCGTATCGCCGCGGCGCGGGCCGCCCAGGTGAACGCCGCTGACATCGTGGCGGGCGCAGACGAGTCCGGTGATATCGGACTGTGGTTGTACGCCTTGGCCGTTCGGCTACCGATGGGTCAGGCCGACAGATACGCCGTGCTCACCGCTCCGACGGCAGCCGAACGAGTGGCGGCGCTCTCCGAAGGCCTCGACACTGTTATCGCGATGGTGGAGTTCGGGCTGTCGCAATGATCACTCCGGGGCCAACTGTTGGCGCACCATCGTCGAGACCGATCTCGGCGGCGAAGTCGGTGGCGCTGCCCCGCGGCGGGCATAGGCAGTAATCCCGCCGCAGGCGATCACGGCCAACCGGCGCGTGCCAACAAAATCAGTTTTAGAACAGCGCAATGCCAGATGACTGAAGGTACTAATATGCGACTGAAATCCGGTTGTGAACGGTGACAGGCGCGGTTCACCGATCACAAGGGGTGCCGACGGAATATGAAGTTAGCAGTGCTGGCAACAAGTCTCGTGGCCGCAGCAGTCGCCCTGGCCACGTCCGCGCCCGCAAACGCCGATCCGGACCAGGATTTCGCGACCCAGCTCCATACCTACGGCGTATACGGGCCGCGGGACTACAACGCCTGGATCGGAGAAATTACCTGCAAACGCCTCCGGAACGGCTTGGATTCCGACGCCTACCAGTCGGCGCAGTTCGTTTCCAACCAGCTACACAAGGACAGCACTACTCAACAGGCGTGGCAGTTCCTGGGCGCCGCCATCAGCATCTACTGTCCTGATCAGATGCCGGTCCTGGAAAAAGCTGCGATACAGCGTGATTGATCAACCAGTTCTGTTTCCCGGCAGGGCTTAGAAGACTTGGAGTCGCACGCTATGCGCCGAAATCGAAACAATATCTTTCGAAGTATCTTTCGTAGCGGCTTCGCTACAGTCGTTTTGGCTACTTCTTGCGGGGGTGAATCTCGGTTATTCCTGACCGGCGGGAACTGGAGTCGTGGATTGGTTGGCCGGTGGCCAGGGTTGGGGTGGGGGACGCGGGCGTACTCGTAGTGGCCACCAGAACCAGCGTCCTAGCAGTGTGGCGATCGACGGCATGAGCAGCGAGCGCACGATTAGCGTGTCGATGAGCAGGCCAATGGCGACGGTGGAACCCAACTGTCCGATGACCCGTAGTTCGCTGAAGATCATGGCTGCCATCGTGACGGCGAACACCATGCCCGCAGCCGTGACGACCGTGCCTGTGCCGGCCATGGAGCGGATGAATCCGGTCTTGATTCCGGCGTGGATCTCCTCCTTGAACCGGGAGACCAGTAGCAGGTTATAGTCGGCTCCGACCGCTAGCAGGATGATGATCGACATCAACGCTGTGGTCCAGAAGATCGGGAGGCCGATGAGGTCTTGCCAGATGAATACCGATATCCCGAAAGCTGCCGCGATCGAGCTGGCCGCGGTACCGACGATGACCAGCGCAGCGACCAGAGCTCGGGTCACGATCAGCATGATCGTAAAAATCAGGGTGAGAGCGGCCACGACGGCTATCATCGTGTCGAATTTGGCGCCTTCGGCCATGTCGGCCATGGTGGGGGCGTCGCCGGCCAGATAAATTTTGGCCTCTGACAACGACGTTTGCTTGATTGCTTCTTGGGCGGCGAGTCTCTCGGCGGGAACCTTTGCGATCCCTTCCACCGTCGCTGGATCGCCTTGGTGGGTGATGAAAAAGCGTGCGGACTTGCCGTCAGGGGACAAGAACTGCTCCAGGCTCGTCTGAAAGTCCGGGGTGGAGAAAGCCTCCGGAGCCAGATAGAAAAAGTCACCGACTTTGGCGGCATCGAAACTTTGCCCCATCACCATCGCCGTATCGGAGAGCGCCGCGCCTTGTTCGATACTTGTCAGCATGGTGCTGTACATCGTCAGCGACAGGACACGCATGGTTTTCATCGTGTCGATCACCGGCGGCATCAGCGCGATCATTTGCCCCATCAGCGCAACCGTTTCCGGCATCAGGGTGTCCATTTGTTCAATGTCAGCGGTGAGCTTGCGCGTGATGTCGGCTAACCCATCGATGCTGTCGAGTGAGTCGAAAACTGATCTGAACGACCAGCAGATCGGGATGTCGAAGCAGTGGGGTTCCCAGTAGAAGTAGTTGCGGATCGGCCGCCAGAAGTCGTCGAAATCGGCGATGTGATCGCGCATTTCGGCGGTGATGGCCTCCATTTCCCTAGTGGTCTCGGCGGTCGAGTGAGTGGTAGTAGCTATTTGTTCCATCACGCCGTAAAGACGTTGCA
>JBMYXJ010000021.1:13761-14028 GCA_049608285.1 Mycobacterium sp.
CATGATGGCGTATATCTGCTCCATGTAGTCGACCAGATCTTGCATTTCATCGGTGATCTTCCGCATGTTCTCCGCGGAGTCCTTCGTGAACGGCAAATTCTGATTGCTGACCTGGCCCTGCATACTCATCTGAAACGGTATCGAACTATGCTCGATCGGAACTCCCAGCGGCCGGGTAATACCCTGGACCAACTCGATACCCACCACATCGAGGAGGCTTCTGGCCACCCTGTCTAATACCAACATGTCGGCGGGATTGCGCATATC
>JBMYXJ010000022.1:0-13972 GCA_049608285.1 Mycobacterium sp.
ATCCGCAGCATGGTGGCCAGGTTCATTTGCTCGGGAATCTTGGGGCTGCCCCAGTCGCGGCCGTGCGCAAAGCTCCAGTCGGTGGTGACTATCAACCCGGCGACTCCAGCTTCTCTGGCCCGTTGCACCCTTTCGGCGATCTGGTCACGGCCGCCCAGCCAGTAGATCTGGAAGAAGATCTTGTCGTTAGTGGCGACGACCTCTTCCATGGGCTTGCTGGCAAATGACGACAAACCCATCGCGGTGCCCCTTGCTGCAGCGGCCCGCGCCACGGCCACTTCGCCGTCGGGGCTGACCGCCTGCACGCCAGTCGGGGAGATGATGACAGGTAGCGAAATATCCTGGCCCATAACCCTTGTCGCCATGTCACGGTTCTCGGTGGCGCCGATGACGTGTGGAGCGAAGCCGAGTTGAGCGAAGGACTCGACGTTGTCTGCGACGGTAACGCCCTTCTCGCTCGCCGAGATCAGCGAGGAGTACACCGACTTGGGAAGCCGCTTCTTGGCCCGCTGCTGGGCGATGGCGACGGTTTCGAACCAGGTATCGCGGGCCATCAGATCATCTCCGCTTCACACCGGACTCTCGTTGCAGAACTTCTTGGGAGGAACGCTCAGCAGTTCGAGCGGGATTGGACCTGAGGGTGTCTTGCGAGCCGCAGTGCGGGAGTGGTCGACACTGGACTTAGGCTTGTCGCGCTCGCGGGCCAACGCCGGCTCGCCATAGCCTTGGATGCACTCCGGATCTGGGCCTTCCAATGGCAACCCGGTGAAGAACTTCGCCGCCATGCAACCGCCGCGGCAGCTGTCGTAATGCCCGCAGCTGCCACATGCCCCGACTGACTGCGGTTCACGCAGCTCCCGGAACAACTCGGAGTTCTGCCATACATTTTTGAATCCATTATCCGACAGGATATTTCCAGCAAGGAACGTGTCGTGGATCGCAAAGGGGCAGGCGTATACGTCGCCCACTGGATCGATGAGGCAGACCACCCGGCCGGCACCGCAGAGGTTGAGACCGGCCAGGGCTCCCGGCTCGCCCAGCCCCGATAGGTGGAAGAACGAATCACCGGTGAGCACACGCTCGCCGTTGTCCACCAGCCAGTTGTAAAGCTGAACTTGCTGGGCGGGTGTGGGGTGCAACTCGTCCCAGACGTCGGCGCCGCGACCCGACGGCCGCAGCCGGGTGATACGAAGGGTCGCACCGTACTGGTCCGCCAGCTCCTTGAAGTCGTCGAGTTGATCGATATTGTGGCGAGTCACTACGACGGAGATCTTGGCATCCTGGAAGCCGGCGTCCCTCAGATTTTCCAGCGCGCGGATGGCCATCGCGTAGGAACCGGAACCGCGCACGGCGTCGTTTACTTGAGCTGTCGCGCCGTCGAGGGAGATCTGCACGTCGACGTAGTCACTGGCGGCCAATTTCGTCGCGACCTCACCGGTGATCCGAACCCCGTTGGTCGAGAACTTGACGCCCACGTGGTGGGCAGTCGCGTAATCAACGAGCTCCCAGAAATCCGGCCGCACAGTGGGTTCCCCACCGCCTATGTTCACGTAGAACACCTGCATGCGTTCCAGCTCGTCGATAATGTCCTTGCATTGCAGCGTGGTCAGCTCACGCGGATCCCTCTTGCCCGAGGATGACAGACAATGCACACACGCCAGGTTGCATGCGTAGGTCAATTCCCAGGTCAGGCAGATCGGCGCGTCCAGGCCGTGTTCGAACTGATCGATGAGCCGGGGCACCGGCTGCGCGTGGGCGGCTTCCAGCATTGTCATCGGCTTTCTCCTGCATCGGCTGTCTGGCCCCGCGCCGCGATCAGCATCTTGGACTGCGCGAGCACACCCAGTGCGTGAATGTAGGGCGCCTGGCTTTCCTCGTCGATTCCCGCGGCGCGACAGGCGGATCGGACATCGGGGTGATCGGCCAGCGAGTTGACCACCCCTGCGATCGTCCGGTTCTTCAAGAACGACAACTTGCGCGTCCCGAAGTGATACAGCAGTGCGCCGAACGGCTCGGGCCGCACCGCCACCTGCGGGTGCAAATGCCAGCGCAGGTCCGGGTCGAACCTCCGGTCCGGCTGGGACGCGGCCACGATCAGTAGACCCCGCACATCCCGTCGATCGAGATTTCCTCGACCAGGCTCTCGGTGACCAACTCTTCAGCCTGCTCTGCGTTCTGGCTGTGCTCAGACGGCTCCATCAATCTCGCCTTTCTTCTCGCGGTCCCCCGCCCAGGGGGCTCGACAATTCTGATCCCGGCCGCAAGAATATGGCATCGGGTGCCGAAATGGAAGGTGGATGCCGATGCACGCTTCCAAGGCGCGTGTGGGCCGTCGTCGATCGACGAGTTGGGAGCACATCAGCGACGTCGCGATCGACCTATTCGTGGCCCGCGGCTTTGACGATGTCAGCGTCGACGACGTGGCGGAGGCGGCAGGGATTGCTCGGCGGACGCTGTTTCGCTACTACCCGTCGAAGAACGCGCTGCCGTGGGGAGACTTCGATGCTCATCTCCTACGCATGCGCACGTTGCTCGCCAACGCCGATCCCGAAATGCCGATACAGGATGCGCTGCGCAGCGCACTGCTGGCCTTCAATGACTTCGACGACACCCAACGTCACCGCCAGCGTATGCGGCTGATCCTGGAAACTAATGCCCTGCAGGCCTATTCGATGACCATGTACGCCGGGTGGCGCGCCGAAGTGGCCACCTTCGTAGCCGGCCGCATGGGCCAGAAGTGCAGCGACTTAGTGCCGCAAACGGTGGCCTGGACGATGCTCGCGGTGGCGCTCGCGGCTTACGAACGGTGGCTGGCCGACGAGTCGGTGTCGTTGGCCGTGACATTGAGCGATGCATTCGACATTGCGGGACCGGACCCGGCCAACCTTGAGGCCTGACTCTCTTTTTCGAGTGCTGACACCTACCTCGAAGGCTGACGCCCACCCTCGCAGGGTGACTTTTGGCCCGCCGGAACCCGAGTTAAACCCAGCGGCTGCGCGCGGGAGGTGCTTCGGGCTCCACCCAAGCCTTGGCGTAGCGGTGACTACCCTCCCGCTGCACATCCCGGCTCCGATAGACCACATAGGGGCGAACCAGGTATCCAATCGGAGCGCTGAACGCGTGCACGAGCCGGGTGTAGGGCCAACTTGCCAGCAGCGCGAGCACGACCAGCACATGTAGCTGGAACATCCACGGTGCACTCGCCATCAGTTCAGGCGCCGGATGCAATGAGAAGAGGCTGCGAAACCACGGTGACACCGTTTCGCGGTAGTTGTAGACCGCAAACACATTCGTCATCGTGTTGAGCATCCCAGTGGCGAGGGCCCCAACAAGCAGCAGGTACATCACCTTGTCGTTGCCGGACGTAGCTCTTCGCACCGCAGGCACCGTGATGCGGCGGTAGAGCAGGATACCCAGGCCCGCGACAACAGCGAACCCAGCCAACGAGCCCATCGTGACCGACATCAGGTGATAGGTGTGTTCGCTGATTCCTACCGCAGCCGTCCAGGTCTCGGGAATGAGCAAGCCCACGACGTGGCCGCCGAACACGCCGAGAAGACCGAAATGAAACAGCGGGCTGCCCAATCGCAAAAGCCGGCTTTCGTATATCTGCGACGATCGCGTGGTCCAGCCGAATTGGTCGGAGCGATAGCGCCAAGCATGGCCGAGTAGGAACGACGTGAACGCGATGTAGGGAATTGTCATCCACAGCAGGTTGTTCATCGGCGGCCTCCGGGGCTGAGTGGGTCCATCGCGAAGGGTTCCAGGCCGACCTCTTCCTCGGGCGGGCCCTCGGCGGCTAGTTCGGCGATTCGGCGCCGGTCGGCCGTATTGACCGGCGGCAGCGTCGCCAGGATCGCCACCAAAAGGTTGGCGTATGGCGATGCGCTGTCCTGCAACGAGAGCCGCAGCAACTCGAGCACCGGCACGTTCTCCCCAAGCAGCCGCTGCCCCTGCATATGGTCGACGGTTGCGCCGAATTCCAGCACCATCGGTAGATAGTCGGGCAACTCATCGTCGCCGACCTCCACGCCGGCCTGACGGTAGGCGTGCTTGACCCGTAACAGCGCCATCCCACGCTTGCGGGTGTCGCCGTATGCGTAGTAGGTCAGGTGCAGGCTGGCGCGGCGACGCATGTCGAAGGTCTCGACGTACTGCGCGGCGAGCACAAGCGGATCCGTATGACGGAAATAACTGATGAAAGCCAGCACCGGATCTCTGGCCTCCCCCGGTAATTCGGTTGCGGCAGACGCCAGTTGCTCGGTCATTGCGATCGTCTGTTCGCTGGGGTAGTCAAGCAATAACGCAGCGATACGCCATACCAGCCGCTGGTCGATCTCGGACAGATTGCTGGGCAGCGACTTTCGTGGCTCCAGCAGCTTCGACCGCTTCGCGCGCGTCGAGGTTCCGGGCACGCGCTCGGGTAGGTTCATGGAATACTCATTTCGAAGGAACTATCCCCTCGGATGCTTTCCCGTCCCAGTTCAGCAGGTTGATGCGGGTGGACTTATCTTCTGGCCCGGCGGGATTAGTGTCGGTGAGGTGGAACTTGTCGACCATCGTGTCCAAGGCCGTCATGCCTGGGCCGCCCTCGTTGTCCAGGCTGCAGCCGGTTGCCAGTGCGTCGAGCCGGTGCGCATCCGAGCCGGCGGCGCTGGGGATCACGTAGCGGTCAGAATACTTGGCGATCGCAAGTAACCTGTACATCGACTCGATCTCGTCGCCGCTCAACCGGACCGCCTCCGGGATTGTCTCGTCGAAGTCTTCGCCGAGGTTGGCCGCACGCATGTATGCGCGCATCGCCGCCAGTCGTTGCAGTGCTGCGCGAACCGGCCCGATCTCCCCAGCGGTGAACAACTCGGCCAGATATTCCACTGGGATGCGCAGCGCGTCGATGGCTCCGAACAGGTTGGATACGTTCTCTCCGTCATGTCCGGTCTCGCCGAGGATGTCCACGACCGGGGAGAGCGGCGGCACGTACCAGACCATCGGCATCGTGCGGTATTCCGGATGCAGCGGCAGCGCCACTTGGTAGTCGACAATGAGTCGATACACCGGCGAATTCTGTGCTGCCTCGATCCATTCGGCGGATATGCCGGCACGTTCTGCCTCAGCGACCACTCGCGGGTCGTGCGGATTGAGAAACACACCGAGTTGTGAAGGGTAGAGATCCTTTTCGTCTTGCACCGTGGCGGCGGCTTCCACGGCGTCAGCGTCATAGAGCATCACGCCGATGTAGCGCAGCCTCCCTACGCAGGTCTCCGAACACACAGTCGGGATGCCGACCTCCACCCGGGGATAGCAGAAGGTGCACTTCTCGGCCTTGCCGGTTTTGTGGTTGAAGTAGATTTTCTTGTACGGGCAGCCCGTGACGCACTGCCGCCAACCACGACAGCGGTCCTGGTCGACAAGCACGATGCCGTCCTCGCTGCGCTTGTAGATCGCACCCGATGGGCACGAGGCCGCACAAGATGGGTTCAGACAGTGCTCGCAGATCCGCGGCAGGTAGAACATGAAGGTCTCTTCGAACTCGAGCTTGACCTTGTTGGACAAATTGGCCAGCAGTGGATCCTGGCCGATCTGGTCCGGGCCGCCGCCCAAATCATCATCCCAGTTCGCCCCCCAGGTGACCTTGGTATCCCGACCGGTGATCAGCGACTTAGGCCTGGCCACCGGTGTGGTGTCCATCGCCGGCGAGGAAAGCAGGCTGTCGTAGTCATAGGTCCAAGGGTCGTAGTAATCCGACACTGTCGGCAGATCCGGGTTGGCGAATATGTTCAGCAGGCGGCGAAGCCTGCTTCCCGATTTGAGGGTGAGCTTGCCCCGCTTGTTCAGCGTCCAGCCGCCCTTCCACCGCTCCTGATCCTCGTGCTGGCGCGGATACCCTTGTCCTGGACGGGTTTCCACGTTGTTGAACCAGACGTACTCCACACCGCTGCGATTGGTCCAGGCCTGCTTGCAGGTGACGCTGCAAGTGTGACAGCCGATACACTTGTCCAGGTTCATCACCATCGCCAGCTGTGCCATCACTCGCATGTCAGTACTCCACATTCTGCGAGCGGCGACGAATCGTAGTGACTTCGTCACGCTGATTTCCGGTGGGTCCGTGGTAGTTCAGGCCAAAGGATTGCTGGGCGTATCCGCCGATGAGGTGTGTTGGTTTGATCATCACCCGGGTGAGTGCGTTGTGGATACCGCCGCGTTTTCCAGTCTTCTCGGTGCGGGGGACATCGACGGCCTTGTCCTGGGCGTGGTACATGAACACCACACCCTCGGGCATTCGGTGGCTCACGATCGCGCGAGCGTTTACCACGCCGTTGCGGTTGGTGCACTCGATCCAGTCGTTGTCGACGACACCGATCTTCGCGGCGTCCACATCTGACATCCAGATCCCCTGCCCGCCGCGGGAAAGCGTGAGCATATACAGATTGTCCTGGTATGCGGAATGGATGGACCACTTCGAGTGTGGCGTCAGGTACCGCACCGTGATCCCGCCTGCGGTGTCCAGAACGGCAGGCTCGTTGAACAGTGCCGTCATGTCCAGCGGAGGCCGGAAGATCGGCAACTGCTCGCCGAGCTCGCCCATCCAGTCGTGATCGAGGTAGAAGTGCTGGCGGCCGGTCAGGGTGTGCCACGGCTTGAGCCGTTCGGTGTTGATGGTGAACGGAGCGTACCGGCGGCCGCCGGTCTCAGAACCAGACCATTCCGGCGAGGTGTTGACTGCTACTGGTCGGGACTGCGTGTCGGCAAAGGTGATTCGCCTGCCCTCGCTCTCCTTGGCAAGGTCGACCAACTCGGTCCCGGTGCGGCGCTGCAGTGCTTCGAAACCCTCGACCGCCAGCCGGCCGTTGGTTGTTCCAGATAGGGCGAGGATGGCCTCGGCTGCGTGGGTGTCCTTGGCCAGCGACGGCCGCCCTACCCCGGCACCGCTGACTACGGCGCCGTTGACACCCCGCAAGTACTCGACCTCGGTCTTGGGATGGGTCGTCACGCCCTTCCATGTCAGCCCCGCGGTCTCCACCATCGGGCCGAGCGCGGCCATCTTGTCGGCAACCGCCGGGAAGTCGCGCTCGACCACCATCAAGTTTGGCATCGTCTGGCCCGGAATCGGCTCGCACTCACCGGCTCTCCAGTCCAGCACCCGACCGCCGGGCTGGGCGGTGGCACTGGGGGTGTCATGCTGCAATGGCACTGCGACGACATCGTTGCGCTTCCCAAGGTGTTTCTCGGCGAGCCAAGAGAACCCGCGGGCGATTCGGTGAAACGCGTCGAAGTCTGTCTTGGACTCCCACGGCGGTGAGATCGCCGGGGAAAAAGCATGCACGAAGGGGTGCATGTCGGTGCTGGACAGATCGTGCTTCTCATACCAGGTCGCCGCGGGCAATACGATGTCAGAAAACAGCGTGGTGCTGGTGTTGCGGAAGTCCAGAGACAGCAACAGGTCCAGCTTCCCGATCGGCGCGTCGTCCCGCCAGATGACTTCCTTCGGACGCACGCTGTCTTCGTCACGCGCCGCAACGTTGGAGTCGGTGCCCAGGAGGTGTTTGAGGAAGTACTCGTTGCCTTTCGCCGACGAGCCCAGCAGGTTGGACCGCCAGACCGTCAGGCAGCGTGGGAAGTTCTCCGGTGCGTCTGGATCCTCGCAGGCGAACTGCAGGTGGCCAGACTTCAAGCCGTCCACGACGTGTTTCGAAGGATCTTTATTCAGTCGCGTCGCCTCGTCGGCGAGATCCAAGGGATTGCGGTTGAACGTCGGGTAGCTGGGCATCCAACCGAGGCGGGTGGCCAGTGCAATGTTGTCTGCCGCGGTGCGGCCGCTGAACCGGCCCTCCGCCAGCGGCGATGCCATCACCTCTGAGGTGAAGGGGTCGTAGCGCCACTGATCGGTTGCCAGGTACCAGAACACGGTACCCTGCATCTGGCGCGGGGGCCGCTGCCAGTCCAAACCAAAAGCCAGTGTGGCCCAACCAGTTACCGGCCGGCACTTCTCCTGGCCGACGTAGTGCGCCCAGCCGCCGCCGTTGACGCCCTGACAGCCGGTGAGCATCACAAGGGTGAGGAATGAGCGATAGATTTGATCGGAGTGGAACCAGTGGTTGGTCCCGGCGCCCATCAGGATCATGGATCGGCCACCGGAACGCTCTGCGTTGTCGGCGAATTCGCGCGCGATCCGTTCGGCTGCCGCTGCCGGCACGCCGGTGATCGATTCCTGCCATGCCGGAGTGTAGGGCTGCGACGCGTCGTTATAGTCCTTCGGCCAATCGCCGGGTAGGCCGTCGCGGTGGACGCCGTATTGCGCAAGCAGAAGGTCGAATACTGTGGTGACCCGTTGTCCGGCAACAATCCTTGTCGGCACCCCGCTCTTCAGAACCCCCGGCCTATCGCCGTCGAAACGAGGGAGCGCTACCTCGGCTACTTCGCAGCCGGGGCCGTTCAATGTAAGTAGCGGGTCCACGCCTTGGAGGTCTAGATTCCAGTGGCCTTCGTCCGAGTCGGTGAATCGATGTCCCAGTGAACCGTTGGGCACCACCGGAGTTCCTTCTGAATCGAGCAGTACGGTCTTTGATTCTGGTGCCTCGCAGTCCCCGTGGTCGCCTCCGAGATCGGCTGCGGTGAGAAACTTTCCGGGCAGGAGCTCGCCGTCGCGCTCGGTAATGGTCACCAGGAATGGCAGGTCGGTGTACTTCTTCACGTAGTCGGTGAAATACGGGGTCTTCTTGGCGATGAAGAATTCCTTGAGAATCACGTGCCCCATCGACATCGCCAGAGCCGCATCGGTCCCGGGCCGTGCCGGTAGCCATTCGTCGGCGAACTTGGTGTTGTCGGCGTAGTCAGGCGAGACGACGATTACTTTCTGGCCGCGATAGCGCGCCTCGGTCATATAGTGCGCGTCGGGGGTTCGGGTGACCGGAACGTTGGAGCCCCACATGATCAGGTAACTGGCATCGAACCAATCAGCGGACTCCGGCACATCGGTCTGGTCGCCGAACACCTGCGGCGAAGCGACGGGAAGGTCGGCGTACCAGTCATAGAACGACAGCATGGAGCCGCCGATCAACGACATGAACCGCGCACCGACGGCATGACTCACCATGGACATCGCTGGAATAGGCGAGAATCCGGCGACCCGGTCGGGGCCGTACTCCTTGATCGTGTGCACGTGTGCGGCGGCGGCGATCTCAGCCGCCTCCCACCACTCGGCCCGCACGAAGCCGCCCTTGCCGCGGGCCTCTTTATAGCGTTTGGACTTCACGGGATCTTCCACGATGTCCGCCCAAGCCAGTACCGGGTCCTTCAACCGTTCTTTCGCCTCGCGGTAATACTCGAGGAGAACACCCCGCACGTAGGGATACCGCACGCGCGCGGGGGAATAGGTGTACCAGGAGAAGGAGGCTCCGCGGGGACAACCGCGCGGCTCGTATTCGGGCTTGTCCGCCCCGACCGACGGGTAGTCCGTTTGCTGCGATTCCCAAGTGATCACGCCATCCTTGACGTAGATCTTCCATGAACACGAGCCGGTGCAGTTGACGCCGTGCGTCGAGCGAACGACCTTGTCGTGTGCCCAGCGGTCACGGTAGAAGTCATCTGCCGAGCGACCACCGACCTTGTGCAGGGTCCTCTGATCCGCCGATATTTCGCCACGGTGGAAATACTTGCCCAGGCCAAGGAGGGCGTCGGCGGATGCCTTGCTGCCGGCATGGCTGTCGACCACATTGCCCCCTCATCGAACTGGACACCGATCCAATCCGGATCGGTTGATTCACCGAAGACTAAGGCTGGCGATAAAGGGGGCCAAACCGAACAGCGGTGGCCGCGGTCACTAGGTCACCTGAGTTAACACACCTGTCATGAGCGGGGATGCGAACCGGGACTAGCGAGTTGCTGTCCACCTGCGAAGATCCGAGGGCCGAAGGGGTTTGCTGCGAAATCTGCCGCACTGAACTCCCTCGGCGTCACGGCGTAGCATTCTAGAATTTTCGCTTCGTTAACACCGATCCAGCCCTCTTGAGCCGGCACTTCGTCCCTACCCAACCACTGAGAATCACGGGACTGCCGCTTACGCGTCATGGGCCTACTCGCGTGCGCGCACGCCCGCATCTGCGGGTCTCGCTTAGTTCTACTGCTGCGGTGGGGCGGTGCTCGATGCCAGCTTGCCTAGGACGGTGTGGAGCCGCCAGCGACCCGGCACACCTTTGAGCTCATGCTCGCCGGCCTCGGCGAACGTGCGGCGCGATCCGGTGACGATCTCGCGCACTGTCGAGGACACGAGCACCTCGCTCGGCCCCGCCAGCGCCGCGACGCGCGCACCGATGTGCACGGCCATCCCGGCGACATCGGAGCCACGTACCTCGACCTCGCCGGTATGAACGCCGACCCGCACCTCTAAATCGAGTTGGCGGACCGCCTCGACGATCGCCTCCGCGCAGTCCATCGCGACGCTGGGGCTGGTGAAGGTCGCGACGAATCCGTCACCGACGGTGTTCACTTCGTGGCCACGGAACCGCTCGAACTCGTGGCGGACGATGCTGTCGTGGTTGTCGAGCAGGTCACGCCATCGGCGGTCGCCGAGCACAGCGGCACGTTCGGTGGAGCCGACGATATCGGTGAACACGATCGTGGACACCACGCGCTCGGCCTCGAACCCACGCGCCCCGGTGATGAACTCCTCGATCTCGTCCAGCAGCGAAGCGGTGTCCCCCACCCAGTACAGGAAGTCTGAACCCGGTAGCTCTAGGTAGCGCGATCCGGCGATGTGCTCGGCGAGATAACGACCATGGCCTACCGGCAGGAACGTCAACGTGTCGCGGTGCAGGATCAGCGTCGGCGCAGTGATACGCGTGAGTATGTCGCGAACGTCGGACTCCACCATTAGCTTGGCGACGGCGCGGCCCATGCTCGGCGACATCGCTCGGTTGCGCGCGGCATCCCACCAGGTGCGAAACGCGTTATCGCCGGCAACGCTCGGTGCGATGACCTTCAGCACATCGAATCCCTGCTCGGGCGTAACTCGTTGTATCGCGGCGGTCATGAACAAATCCGCCGGCGAACTTGCCTTCGCACCGACCGGATAGTCGGGCGCCCATCGCATCCGAGCCCCGCCATTGACGATCACCAGGCTGCGCACCCGCTCGGGATACTCGGCGGCCAGAACCAGCGCGCTCATGACGCTGTAGCTCGAAGCGAAGATCGTCGCCTGCTCGCAGCCGACCGCATCCATCACCGCGATCGCATCCTCGGCCCAGAACCTCGGCCCCATCACCTCCATCACCCGAACGCGTGCGAGGCCAATCCCGCGCGGGTCATACCGGATCACCCTGCCGAAGGATGCAAGGCGGCGATGGAAGCGGTACAACGACGGCTCAGCATCGATCGCGTCAATCGGGATGAACGGCCCAGACATCACGAGCAGATCAACCGGGCCATCGCCAACAACCTGGTAGGCAATATCCATCTCGCCACACTGGGTGTAAAGAGTCTGGGTAACCTGCTCCACGATGTCAGGCTAGTTCAGGCCTTCGCCGCTATCAGCTACTCCCAGCCGATAGCGGGCAGCCGCCTATTACGGGTCGCTCGATGCCGTGAGGACGATCCGCGTGGCGGACGGCAATCATGCTGCTTGGTATTGCCGCAAAGTCCTTGCCGCACAAGGGTACCGGCCGGGCCGGAAAGTGCTAGATCAGGACGTCGGCGATCGGCGCGCCCGCGGCGATCTTCGACCGGGCCTTCATGACCTTGCCCGGCATCCCGCCGCCGACGACGCCGACGACCACGCCGTCACGCTCGTAGTACGCCAGGAACTTGCGGCCGTCGTCTTCGACGAGGTGCACGGTGTCGGTGGCCTCAGGTTCTCCCAGGCACTGGATCTTGACGTCATACTGGTCGCTCCAGAAGTACGGGACCGACACTGCCGCCAGTTCATCCTTACCCAGCATCGAGGGCACCATTGCCCGGGCCTGGTCGGCGACATTGCTCCAATGCTCAACCCGCACTTGGCCTCCCACAGTGTCGCGCCAAGATGCTACGTCGCCGATAGCCCAGACGTGCGGCGCACTCGCCCGGCCGACCTCATCGCACACGACGCCGTTGTCGACCTCGATACCGCTGCCTTCGAGCCACTCGGTGACCGGGTGGGATCCGATGCCGACGACCACGAGGTCGGCTGCCAATTCCGTGCCGTCCTCCAATGTGACTCCGTGCACTCGGCCGTCGCCACTGACCTGGGCGACACCGACGGCGCACCGCACGTCCACGCCCTCGGCCCGGTGAAGGCGTGCGACCAGCTCACCGATCTGCTCACCGAGCACCGAAGCCAACGGTGCCGGCTGGGGCTCCACCAACACCACGTCCACGCCGAGGCCGCGCAGACTGGCGGCCACCTCACATCCGATGAAGCCCGCGCCGACCACTACCGCACAGCGGGCCGCGCCGGCATCCCTGCGCAGCGCGAGGCTCTGATCGTAGGACCGCAGCACATGGATGCCCGTCAGATCCGGGAATGACGAGATCCGCTTGGGCACCAGACCCGTCGCGATGACCAGTTCGTCGTAGGACAGTTGAGTGCCGTCGGCCATCGTGAGGGTCTTGGCAGCGGTGTCCACCGAACAGACACCGTTGCCAAGCAACACGGTGATGTCTTTCTCTTCGTAGAACTCCGCCGGTTTGAGAGTTACATCGTCGGTCTCAGCGCGCAGTACTTGCTTGGACAGCGGCGGCCGGTCGTAGGGCAGGTGGTCCTCATCGCTGACGATCGTGATGGCTCCGTCGTACTCGGAACGACGAAGTTGTTCTGCTGTGCGGGCGGCGGCCAACCCGCCGCCAATAATCACGACGCCCGATGTAGTGGTCACGTGGGTGTTCTACACGATCGGATCTGAGCAACGTCGGTCACCCCGCCGCTTGGACTTCACGGGCTGGGCATCAACCTTGCGCTCGCTCGATGAGGTTCGACAACACCACGATGCTCTCGCTGCGCTCGATGTCCGCGCTCGTGCGTATTCGCTCCAGAGCCTCCTCAAGGTGGCTCATGTCGCGGGCGAGTACATGTAGCAGCGCATCAGAGGTGCCGGTGACGGTGGCAGCACTGACCACCTCGGGGATGTCCTGCCACGCCGCACGAAGCTCGTCAGGGGCGATGGTGCCGTGGCAGTACACCTGGACGTAGGCCTCGGTGGTCCAGCCCAGTGCGTTGCGGTCGATGACTGTGCTGAACCCCCGGATGACTCCGCTGTCGAGCATCCGGTCGACACGCCGTTTGACTGCCGGTGCCGACAGATTCACCCGCTGACCGATCTCAGCGAACGTAGCCCGCGCGTTCTCGGTCAGTTCGACCACGATCCGTTCGTCGGTCTCGTCAAGACGGTCCACAACGCTCTCCACGCAATAAATAGGCATATATTTGACTTTGACGCAACATATCACGTCCTATGACGCAATAACTAGCGATTGATTGCACCGGATGTCGTCCATATCGTGGTTCCCATGACGCTTTCTGATGTCGCCACAGGCTTTGCGGCTCCCACCAACGGTGTCACCAACCCTCGGTCGGCCCGGCTGCGCCGGTATGTCATGACCGCGCCGCAGTACTTCACCGTCGAGTACGCCATCAACCCCTGGATGGACACCTCGACACCAGTAGACACCCAGCGCGCCGTTGCTCAGTGGGAGGCACTGCGCCAGACCTACTCCGGGCTCGGGCACACAGTCGAGCTTGTCGAGCCGGTGAACGGCCTGCCAGACATGGTGTACGCGGCCAACGGCGGACTGATCGTCAACGGCAAGGCTGTGGTGGCCCGCTTCGCCCACGCCGAACGCGCCGCCGAGTCCATCGCGCATGCCGACTGGATGTACCGAAATGGATACCGGGCTGCCGAGACCAGGCACGTCAACGAGGGCCAGGGCGACTTTCTGGTCGTCGGTTCGACCATTCTGGCCGGCTATGGCTTCCGCACCGACCGTCGCGCCCATGGCGAGG
>JBMYXJ010000023.1:0-2710 GCA_049608285.1 Mycobacterium sp.
GCCGGTTGGCCAACAGTGCCGGTCAAGACGCTGGACGCCAAGGTCACCTACATCTCGCGCTGGTATGACCTTCCGCCAGAGCAGGAGCGCCCCGACTCGTGGTGGTGGCGGCATATCGTGGTCATGCCTGCACAAGACTCCGACACCAGCAGGCCCGCAGAGCATGCCTTCCTCTCCAACTTCTTCCCCATCGAGAACAACCGAGCGCTCGCATGTATGGGATCTTGGGGGCTGGAGATGCCCCGCACGACCGATGATTTCGTAGCCTCGGCCGAACGACTGCGAACCCCCGTGTTCGCCGCGGCCATGAAGCAGTGCGAGCCCACCTCTGAAGTGCATCTCACTCGCGCGACCGGCAACAAATGGCGCCGCTACGACCAACTACCCACGCCCCCCCTGGGCCTGGTGTTCGTCGGCGACTCGATCTGCGGCTTCAACCCGTTCTATGCACAGGGGATCAGCGCAGCCTCGGCATCGGCGGTGCTCCTCAAGTCAGCCCTGGCACGGGCCAGCGCAACCGACCAGGCACTGGATGAGGCTTTCGTTCGTGGCTTCCTGCAGGAGCAGGTCAAGGAACTACAGGTCCCCTGGAACCTGGCCATGGCTCGAGATCGGGGCTATGAGTGCGCCACCGGCACCGAAGCGCTGCCGAACTGGCAACGGAAGATAGTTGCCGCGGTCACCTGGCCGGCCTTCAACGCCATCACGGGCGCAGCACGAGAGGACGAAGTCGTCGACGATCACTTCGCACAGGTCTTCAACCTCGACGAATCCCTAGCAGACATGCTCAAGAATCCACGGGTGCTTTTCGGTCTTCTCCGGTACCAGGTCAAGAGGGTTCTGGGCCGGTCCACGGTGCCGTACGGATTCGATCCGCTGCTCGACCCGCCCGGGACCGACTACACGCCGGCCACCGCAACCGTGCTGCTACCGGCATGAGCGTCACCTGCGATCCGGCCGCCGAGGCTGTCACCGGTTTCCTGGGCTTCAATTGCCACGAGGTCAACCCGGTCGTCTCTTTGAACAATCCCGCGGACCTCTACAGCGCGACGATGCCCATCTTGGAGCTTCTGATCATCGGCGGAGCCATTTTCGCGCTGGTGCACGCCATACGGCGACTGCGACGTGAGTCTGACCCGACCAACCTGGCGTTGTGGTTCGGTTCGTTGGTCTACCTGGCCGTCACCGAGCCGCCCTTGTATTTCCCCGAGTGGTTCGGCCTGGACAAGATCTATGGATTCATCTTCGCGCACAATGAGTTCACCGTGCAGTTCATGTACGACCGGCTGCCGCTCTACATCGTGGCCTTCTATCCGGCGATAACGGCACTGGCCTACGAGATAGTTCGCGTCATCGGCGTCTTCCGCCGTCGTGGTCCGCTCATCGGAGCTGTGTGCGTGGCTTTCGTTTGTCAGGTCTTCTACGAGATCTTCGACCAGCTCGGCCCGCAACTGAAGTGGTGGGCATGGAACGACGATAACTACGAGGTCAACCACCCCATGTTGGCGTCGGTGCCGATGACCAGCATGCTGCTGTTCGCCTCCGTTTCGTTCGGCTTCCTGACCTATCTGGTCGTCCGCTGGGTCGGGGTTGACGGACGAGAGGGCCCCCCACGATCCGGACTGGCAGTTGCCGGGCGAACGATCGCGGCGGGCGTGCTGACGCCACTGGGGATGGTTGTCGCGGCAATCCCGTTCACCTTGTTCGGCGGAGACTCCCCCAACACCACGGCTCAAGCCTGGATTCTGGGACTTGAGTTGGGCCTGGTGTGGGTAGCGGGCGCATGGTTCCTCGTCCGCGAGGCCCGCTCGGCACCGACAGACGCCCCGGTACCGCTGAACCCCTTCGTTGTGATATTTCCGGCGGCCTACCTGGTAACTTTCGCCGCGCTCTGGCTGGCGTCGTTACCGGAATTCTTCGCCGCCGAGAATGGCCTCACCAGTGCGGGGACCCCAGTCGGCAGTGGGCTCTACGTCCTGGCCTGCTTCCTCGCCGCCTCAGCGGTACTGGCGCTGCTCTACAAGGGTCGGCGTTCTGAGCTGGTCCCGGCCTAAACCATGGGCTACCACGGCTGGAATGGAGATCCGCCCCGGACCGAGGAACTCGCCCGCGAACGCATCATCGCAGCGGCCACCCGCTGTATCGGCCGGATGGGAGTACCCAAGACGACGCTGTCCAACGTCGCCGAAGAGGTTGGGGTGACCCGACAAACTGTCTACCGCTACTTCCCCAGCCTGGCTGAACTGCTTTCCGCGGTTGCCGAGACCGGCACAGCAGACTTCATCGAACGGATGCGTGCCCACCTGGCGTCGGCGGACACACCGATCGACGCGGTGATCGAGTCGTTCGTGTTCACCATGCACGAGATTCCCCGCGAGCCCCGGATCGGGCTCCTGCTCGAAGCCGACGAACAGGACCTCTTTGGCCGTGGGGTCACCTCATCGACAGCGTTCGACTTAGGGGCGCGCGTACTGCGCAGCGTTCCAGTCGACTGGCGGGCCATCGATGTTGAGGGCGCGGACTTCGAAGGCCTAGCCGAGATCATGATGCGGCTGATGGTGTCGTTCTTGCAGCACCCCCCTGCGACACCCCGCTCTCCCGACGAGTTGCGCGCCTTCATCCGGCGCTGGCTCGGGCCCGCTCTCATCGCACCGCCCGCTTGAGGGGGCAGCAGGGACCGGCGAGCCCACCATCAACCCGTGAGCTCGCG
>JBMYXJ010000023.1:2720-13824 GCA_049608285.1 Mycobacterium sp.
GCGGCGCTGAACTGCCAGCGCCGCGACCGCTCCAGCCTCATTGACAGCCAGGTGTACGAGCATGGGCGCCGCCAGACTGCCAGACTTCGCGTAGAGCCATCCAAAGATCCACCCCGCAACTCCGGTGACCAGCACCGTGCCGGTCACCGACTCACCGGTTGCGCGCGCATCTGGCACGTGTGACACCCCAAATGCCGCCGCGGCGAACAGTTGCCCACCCGCCGCACCGAATGCCCGTTCAGCGACGGTGCCCAATGCTGCCCGGTAGGACGCCTCCTCCATCCACACCGTGCCTATCGGGATACCCAGAAGCAGCCAGCGCACTGCCGGCACTGGCACCTCGCGCCTGGCCATCCCCTCGCGCACGGGCGGGATGGCCGTCGCCGCAGCGACGGTGACGAGCACGGGGACGGCCGCAGCCGCACCACAACGCAGGCCCGCCCAGAGCCTCGGGGGTCGCAGGCCCAGCGATGCACGGGCCATCGCGGACAGGAAGGCACCGAACACGGCATGTGGAATCGGATGCCACTGCGACGAAATGCGGGGCGTGGCCACGCTCCATCCGAGGAGCACCGCCGCCAGCACCACCGCTCGCAGCTTGTCGCGCACTACTTCACCCCATCGGCAGACTCGTGCTGGTGCAGGGCAGCTCGGATCCGCTCGGTGTCGGCCGGGGTCCAACCCGGCGGCGCAGCGACGCCCACCCACCCGTCGAGAATGAAGTCGCCGTAGTTGTGCCCGTGCCCAGCGGGAACCGAGATGGCGTTGGTCAGGTCGGCAGCCACCTGCCAGAACGTGATTATGGGGTACCACCGCATCGATGCTGTCCGGTCGTGGCCGGGAGGCTCGGCAAGCCAGTCGGGACGGGCAAACAACAAGTCCTGCGACCACCATACGATCGGGTCTGAGGAATGCTGAAGGAACAGCACTTTGGGGTCTTCCCACGGGGCCGCGGTATCCGCGGCGATCTGACTTGCGTCATTACCCTGGGAGAACCGCACTGTTCGGCCGTCGTCGTAGCGCGGCTGCACCTCAGGGGTGTGCGGATCGCGGCGCATCGTGAGTCCGCGCCACAGCGGGCTGGCGTTAGGTGGCCCCACCCAGAGCACCGAGGAGAAGCCCATTCTGGCTATGTCTGGCAGCCAATCGAACGCACCTTGGCCGGCCATAGAGCCGAGGCTTTCTCCGTAGAGCAGCAGCTGCGGGCGTTGGTCAGGTGGCAGCTGAGCCCACCTGTGCTGGACGGCGTCGATCATCATCCGGCCCGCGACCATCGACTTCTGTTGGTCGCCCAGAAACGAGATCCAGCTCGGCAGATAGGAATACTGCGAGGAGACGATCGCGGTGTCGCCGTTGTACATCAACTCAAGCGAGCTACTCGCGATCGGATTGATCCACCCGGTTCCGGTGGTCGGAGCAATCACAAGCACCTCGCGCTCGAAAGCACGGCTGCGCTCGAGTTCGCTGAGCAGCAAGGCCATTCGGGCCTCATCGGTGGCTGCTGATTGCAGACCCACGTACACCCGGATCGGCTCCTTGGCGGGCCGTCCGTTGATCCGGGTCAGCTCGTCCGCACGCGGTCCGGTGGCGACGAAGTTGCGTCCCTCATATCCCAACGAGTCCCATGCTACGAAAGACTCTGGACTGCCGGACCTCTCGGGCATCTGGGGTTGGAAGACGCCTTCCGCGGTTGCATAGTTCTGCGGTTGGAACACTCGGTTGGCACCGGCCAGGAAACCCCGCAGCAGCACACCGTTAGTCAGAGTGACTACCAGCACCACCACGATCGCGGTGCCTATGAACAGCGCCACCTCGTCGGACAGACGCCAGCGGCGGATGAAGTAGCGCGCCAATGTCTTGATGATGTCCAGCAGCACCCGGGATACCGCCACACAGGCTCCGCCGGCCACCACCGCGACGACCAGTGTGCGCAGATAGCCCGCCGTGCTCGGACCTTCTACCCCCATCAGTGCAGAGACCTGGCGCTGCCATTCGGCCGCCGGAACCAGCATCAGCACGCAAGCCGTAGTCGACGCGACGACGGCAACCGCTTTCAGCACGTAGGCCACCCATGCCCGCGGAGGCCACCACGGACGTTGCGCCAACACGAACCGGCGCACCAACTTGGACACGAGCACTCCAATGCCGTATCCGAAAGCGGCGCTCAGGCCGCCGATGAGACCCTGGAACAGCCAATCCCTGGGCAGCAGCGACGGCGTCAGCGACAAACAGAAGAACAGTGCGCCAAATACGACTCCGGTGAAGTCCAGGCGTAGCAGGCTCCAGGCCCAAAGGTAGACGGGACTCTTCTCGGGTACCTGTGAGGTCACCCGAACAACCCGGGTAGCACGCCCTCCGACGTGCGCCGCAACTCCTCAAGGGACACCGTGAACAGGCCCTGCACCTCGACGGCAGCCTCTCCCCCCTGCGGCCCCTGGTCGACAACGTCGATCCGGGTCGCAGGCAGTCCGCGGGCCTGGCACATCGCGGTGAACCGACTCTCTTCGGTGCGGGGCACCGCGACGAGCACGCGACCTGACGACTCGCTGAAGAGATAGACGAACGCCGCCGCACCGTCCTCGCAAGCTTCGGGAAGCACTATGCGGCAACCAGTTTCGCCAGCCAGCGCGGCCTCGATGACCGCCTGGATCAGGCCGCCCTCGGATAGATCGTGGGCGGCCGACACCAGACCATCGCGGGATGCCGCAGTGAGGATCTCGGCCAGTAACCGCTCCCGCTCCAGGTTGACCGCCGGTGGCAGGCCACCGAGATGATCTGCAGTGACCTTCGCCCAAATCGAGCCGTCGAACTCGTCGCGAGTGTCGCCGAGCAGAATCAGCGTCTCGCCCGGCTCGGCGCCGAGGCCGGTCGGTATTCGCCGCTTGACATCATCGATCACCCCGAGCACGCCGACTACCGGCGTGGGCAAAATCGCTGTGGTACCGGTCTGGTTGTAGAAGCTGACATTGCCGCCGGTCACCGGAATACCCAGTGTTACAGCGCCATCGGCCAGACCCCGAACAGCCTGCGAAAACTGCCACATGACGCCGGGATCCTCCGGAGACCCGAAGTTCAGGCAGTTGGTGAGGGCAATCGGGGTGGCTCCGGTAACCGCGACATTGCGGTAGGCCTCGGCCAGCGCGAGCTGGGCCCCGGTGTAGGGGTCCAGCGCGGTGTAGCGCCCCGACGCATCGGTGGAGACGGCGATCCCGCGGCCGGTTTCCTCGTCAACGCGCAACACCCCCCCGTCGGCATTTTCGGCCAATACCGTGTTTCCGCGTACATAGCGGTCGTACTGCTCGGTGATGAACGCGCGACTGCACAGATGCGGGCTGCCTAGCATGGCCAACACCGTCTCGCGCAGTTCTTCTCCGCTCGACGGCCGCGGCAGCGATGCCGAGGCATCGGCGTTCAGCGCATCCTGAGCGTCGGGCCGCTGCACAGGCCGTTCGTAGATCGGACCATCGTGTGCGACCGTGCGCGGCGGTACATCGACGATAGTTTCACCGTGCCAGGTGATCTCCAGCCGTTCGCCGTCGGTGACCTCACCGATAACTGTGGCGAGCACGTCCCACTTTCGGCACACCGCCAAGAAGGCGTCGACATTGTCCGGAGTGACGACCGCGCACATCCGTTCCTGGGATTCGCTGGACAGGACCTCCGCCGGTGTCATGTTGGCTGCCCGCAGCGGCACGGCATCTAGCTGGACTTTCATGCCGCCATCCCCGGCGGAGGCAAGTTCAGAAGTGGCACACGATAATCCAGCCCCACCCAAGTCTTGGATGCCGACTACGAGATCGCTGGCGTAGAGCTCGAGGCAGCACTCGATGAGCACCTTCTCGGTGAACGGGTCGCCGACCTGCACACTGGGCAGCTTCTTACGCGACTTCGATGGCCCAGCTCCGGCTGCGGCTTCGCGTCCGTCGCCGCCCTCATCTCCACCGAATGTCTCCGAGGCGAGAACCGACACCCCGCCGATCCCGTCCAAGCCGGTGCGGGCGCCGAACAGGATGATCTTGTTGCCAGTTCCGGACGCGAACGCGAGGTGCAGATCCTCCTTGCGAAGCACCCCGACGCACAGCGCGTTCACCAGCGGATTGCCCGCATAGCAGGCGTCGAACACCGTCTCGCCGCCGATATTCGGCAATCCCAGCGAGTTTCCGTATCCCCCAATTCCGCGTACAACACCATCGAGGACCCGCCGTGTGTCTGACGCCTCGGCGGTACCGAACCGTAGTTGGTCCATCACGGCTATCGGCCGGGCACCCATCGCCATGATGTCGCGCACGATGCCCCCGACCCCGGTGGCCGCGCCCTGACAGGGCTCGATGTAGGACGGGTGGTTGTGGGATTCGACCTTGAAGGTGGCTGCCCAACCGTCGCCGATGTCAACGACGCCGGCGTTCTCACCAATGCCGGCCAGCATGGCCGCGCGCATCGCCTCGGTGGTGGTTTCACCGAAGTAGCGCAAATGCACCTTCGATGACTTGTAGGAGCAGTGTTCGCTCCACATCACCGAGTACATCGCCAGCTCGGCATCGGTGGGCCGACGACCGAGGATCTCACGAATCCGTTCGTACTCGTCGTCCTTGAGCCCCAGCTCACCGAAGGGCTGGGGATGGTCGGGAGTCGCGGCGGCCCGCTCGACGGTGTCTATCCCTCGGGTCAACCCAGACGTCACGAAGCCAGCTTAGGCGGTCCGTGGGGTCATCCTCCAACGACGCAGAACGCGTTGCCCGCCGGGTCGGCCATCACCACCCAATCGAAGTCCGGTCCAAAGCTGTGCCGACCGGTTTCCCGGGCACCCAGACCGGTCAGGCGAGCCACCTCGGTTTCCTTGTCGGCGGCATGTAAATCCAGGTGCACCCTATTCTTCCCCGGCGTCGGGTCGGGCACCTTCTGGAAACCCAATGCTGGGCCGCCCTGAGGCGCCACCATCACGAAATTACCTGGGGCCACGGCATTCACCACACCATCAACAGCCTTGGACCACCATTCGGCCAAACCGTCGGGGTCGGAGCAGTCAAACGTAATCATGGCGATATTGATGGACATGGTCACAAGCTATCTCAGCCCGACGACAAGCGCGCAGGTGTCGCATGTTCGCCAAAACCGCACACTGATGCGGATTCGGCTCGACTACCGCCCACATCACCGCGCTCCGGCGGGTCATGCATCAACCCCGGAGGGCGCGCCCGTCAAGAATTCACCGCCGGCTACCCGCGGCGATAAGTTCACACGGATTCACCGCCGGCTACACGCGGCGATAAGTTCAGAGGGATCGGTGACGCTCACCATCAGCACGCGCAGCGTCGTGGGCACTCCCATCACGCGAGCTCTGACCGGCGGATCGATCGTCAACTCGACAATGCCTCTCGACGAGCCGTTCACCAGCCAACGACCTCGCCATCCGCCGTGCACCCCCAAAGCGAACACTCGGTCGTGGCACAGGCGAGCGTCCATGACCGAAGCCAGCGGGATGTCGGCAGAAAACCCCCACCCCATCGCGACGTGGAGGGTGTCGTCTCGAATACTCACATCGCTGCGCTTCGGACCCAGCCCGAGCGGCACGGCCAACGGGACGAACCAGCGCTGATAACTCATTCGGGTCATATCGACGGCTTCCGATCTCTGCACAGTCTCTTCTTCAACGAGCCCGGTCACGCCTTGATGGCCGCAGACCAAGATGGCCTAACACACTAGAGGTTCTCGGTGCCGCCGAAGTGTTTTCTTGAGGCCAACTTCGACGGAATCTATGCGCATCAGCCGACCATGGTCAGCCCGGCGACAGGAAAGCCTGCAGCGCAGCTGAATAGGCGGCGACGTCGGAAGCGCCCATCACCTCGCGCACGGAATGCATCGCCAGCTGCGCAGCTCCCACGTCGACGGTCGGGATACCGGTTCGCGCCGCGGTCATAGGCCCGATTGTCGAGCCGCACGGCAGATCGGCGCGGTGCTCGTATCGCTGCAGCGGTACCGCGGCCTGCTCGCATGCGCGCGCGAAGACCGCGGCGGTCCGGCCGTCGGTGGCGTAGCGCAGGTTGGGCTGCACTTTGAGCACCGGGCCCGCGTTGACCTCGATCAGATGGCCCGGTTCGTGGCGGTCCGGATAGTTCGGATGGGTGGCGTGCGCCATGTCCCCAGATGCCACGATCGAGTCCGCGAGACGGCGCAGGAAATCCTCCCGCCCGCCCCCTGCAGCAAGGGTGATCCGTTCCAATACCGTCGGCAGCAGCTCGGACTGAGCACCGTGGCCGGACAGCGACCCGACCTCCTCGTGGTCGAACAGCACCAGCACTGGCAGGACGCCTGAGCCCACCGCGGGTGTGTCGGCGGCCAGGAACGCCTCCAGCCCGGCATAACAGGTCGCCTGGTTGTCCAGTCGTGGCGCGCTCAGTAGCTCACCGTCGACGCCCGCCAGCCGGGACGGGTTGACATCGTGCGCCATCAGGTCGAACCCGAGCACATCGCTGACCTCGACCCCCGCCCGCGCCGCGACGAAGCTCATGAACGACCGTGAGTCGGTCCCCACCCCCCAAACCGCGTTGACGTGCCGTTGTGGGTTCAGCTCGACGGCTTTGCGGTCCTCGGCCAGGTGGATCGCCAGCTGAGGCACCCGCAGGATTGGCTCGTCGATCTTGATCAGTCGGTACTCGATGCCCCCGCCGGTGTCATTCCCCGAGTCGCTTCGCTCCTGCCCGCCGGTCCCATTCCCCGGGTCGCTTCGCTCCTGCCCGCCGGTCCGCAACGAGAGCCGGCCGCTCAGTCCCAGGTCTCGGTCAAGCCACGAGTTCAACCACGCTCCGCCGTAGGGCTGCATCGCCACCACCTGCCACCCCGAGATAAACCGGTCCGGGTTCTGCTTAACCCTGAGGTTGGGGCTGTCGGTATGGGCCCCGACGATCCGAAATGGCGGGTAAGACGTTGCATGGCCCACCTCCCCCGACCGCCACGCGATCAGCGAACCCGCGCGCACGACAAAGTGATCACCCCCGCCGGGCCAGGGATCGCTCTCGGACACTTCGGTGAACCCGGCGCCGCGTAGTCGCTCCGCAGCGCTGCGACACACATGGAATGGCGACGGCGACGCGTCGATGAACTCGCACAGACCTTCAGCGGACGCAGTGATCGACATGAAACACATCCTTACCCGAACAGGCGCCGTGACGTGGCGATAAGGTCGTGTCGTGCCTCGCCCGCAGCCTGTGCTGACGCCACTGACCCCGGCGGCGATTTTCCTGGTGGCGACCATCAAAGATGAGCAGGGGGCGGTCGCCTCGGTGCATGCCGGCCTATCCGCACTGAGCGGCCTGGTCCGCTCGGTGGGTTTCCGGGTTCCCGCCGCCCGGCTGAACCTGGTGGCCGGCATCGGTTCGCGTGCCTGGGACCTGCTGTTCTCGGGCCCGCGGCCGGCCGAGCTGCACGAGTTCGTCGAGCTCGCAGGGCCCCGCCATCACGCTCCGTCGACCCCGGGTGATCTGCTGTTCCACATCAGGGGCGGTTCGCTGGACGTGTGCTTCGAGCTCGGCGGCCGGATCCTCGCCTCGATGGCCGGGGCCGTCACCGTTGTCGATGAAGTGCATGGGTTCAAGTTCTTCGAGATGCGCGATCTACTCGGATTCGTCGACGGCACCGAGAACCCCGACGGACGCGACGCGGTGGCAGCAGTCCAGATCGGCGACAGCGACCCTGACTTCGCTGAAGCCAGCTATGTTCACGTGCAGCGCTACACCCACGACATGGCGGCATGGAACGCACTCAGCGTCACCGAGCAGGAACTCGTCATCGGTCGCACGAAGCTCGAGGACATCGAACTCAGTGACGCGATCAAACCCGCGAACTCGCACGTGGCGCTCAACACACTCACCGACGAGGACGGCAACAGCCTTCAGATCCTGCGGGCCAATATGCCGTTCGGCACCCTCGGCGGGCCTTCCGGTGGCGAATCGGGCACCTACTACATCGCCTATTCCGCGCACCCGGAGGTCACCGAGAAGATGCTGAGCAACATGTTCATCGGCGACCCACCCGGCACCACCGACCGGATCCTGGACTTCTCGACTGCGAAGACCGGCACGATGTTCTTCGTCCCGACCATCGACTTTCTGGATGACCCACCGCCTCTGCCTCCCCTGGCCGGTGACGGCAGTGATCGTGCTCCCGAAAACTCTCCTGCACCAATTGTTTACGACGGCTCCCTGGCGGTCGGAAGCTTGAAAGGACAACCGCAATGAACAACCTGTATCGGGAACTCGCGCCGATCACCGACGTTGCCTGGGCGGAGATCGGGCAGGAGGCTGCTCGCACATTCAAGCGACATATTGCCGGCCGCCGGGTGGTCGACGTCAGCGAGCCGAGCGGGCCGGTGACCGCCGCGGTGAGCACGGGCCATCTGGTCGATGTGGCAGCGCCGGGCAGCGACGTGGTCGCCCACCTGCGCGATGCGCGTCCGCTGGTTCGGCTACGGGTGCCGTTCGCTGTGAACCGGAGGGACGTCGACGACGTCGAACGAGGGGCGCAGGATTCGGATTGGGACGCGGTCAAGGAGGCCGCAAAGAAACTGGCCTTCATCGAGGATCGGGCGATCTTCGAGGGGTACGAAGCCGCGCAGATCGAGGGTATTCGCAAGAGTAGTTCCAACCCTGCTCTTGCGCTTCCTGAGGATCCACGCGACATCCCCGACGTCATCGCCCAAGCCCTGTCAGAGCTACGACTGGCCGGGGTCGACGGCCCCTACTCAGTGTTGCTGTCTGCCGATGTCTACACCCAGGTCAGCGAGACCACCGCGCACGGCTATCCGATCCGTGAGCACCTCAACCGGCTGGTCGACGGCGACATCATTTGGGCGCCGGCCATTGACGGCGCCTTCGCCCTGTCGACCCGCGGTGGCGATTTCGACCTCCGATTGGGTACCGACGTGTCGATCGGCTACCTCACCCACGATGCCGACACTGTGCAGCTGTACCTCCAGGAGACGATGACGTTCCTGTGCTACACCGCCGAGGCATCGGTCGCGCTCAGCGCCTAAGCATCACAGTTGAGGACACAGCATCGCAGTTCAGGACATCAAGACCGCGTCGAGCGCCGAATAGAACAGTCCAAGCCCGTCGTCGGACGGACCGGTCAGAGCCTCGGTGGCGTGTTCGGGGTGCGGCATCAGGCCGACGATGCGACCGCTGGCCGAGCTGATGCCGGCGATCCCGCGCATCGAGCCGTTGGGATTGTCGCGGTACCGGAAGACCACTCGACCCTCCCCCTCGAGTTCGTCGAGTACGGGCTGGCTGGCGACGTAACGACCCTCCCCCGACTTCAGCGGTACCAACAGGTCGGCACCCTGCTCGTAGCGGGAGGACCACGCCGTCGCATTGGATGCCACCTCGAGCCAGACGTCGCGACACACGAAGTGCAGGCCTGCGTTGCGTGTCAGCGCACCGGGAAGCAGACCGGCCTCGCAGAGCACCTGAAAACCGTTGCAGATGCCCAGCACCGGCATCCCACGCCCCGCAGCTGCGACGACCTCACCCATCACCGGAGCGAACCGCGCAATTGCTCCGCAGCGCAGGTAGTCACCATAGGAGAACCCGCCCGGAACCACGACTGCGTCGACGCCTTTGAGGTCAGCGTCGGCGTGCCACAGGCTTACCGGCTGGGCTCCGGCCAGCCGCACCGCACGGTCCGCGTCGACATCATCAAGGGTCCCCGGGAACGTGATGACGCCCACCCGGGTGCTCACGTGGGTTCCTCCGGACCTTCCCTGCTGACACTCCAGTCTTCGATGACGGTGTTCGCCAGAAGCGATTCGGCGATCTCGGCGAGCACCTCGTCGGCGACGCCATCGTCGACGACCAGCTCGAATCGCTTGCCCTGGCGCACATCTGAGATGCCGTCAAAGCCCAGTCGGCGCAGCGCACCGACAATCGCCTGCCCCTGGGGGTCAAGAATCTCGGCCTTCGGCATGACCTGCACCACCACTTTTGTCACGGCGATCACTCTACCTGCGGAGACTGCGGGCCCGCCTCACCGGCACAGGCCAAGGCATTCTCGGGCATAGACAGGACTGTTTCAGAAGTACGCAGTGACGCCTGGCACCACATGCAGGCACCAATCGCATGTGCCCCCAGGCCTCGGGCGCCACAATAGGGCCATGCAGCTTACACATTTCGGCCATTCCTGCCTGCTAGCGAGTTTTCCCGCCCACCCCGGCGACGGTATCGGCACAGCCACCACGGTGTTGTTCGACCCGGGCAACTTCTCGCACGGCTTCGAGGGGATCACGGGCCTGTCAGCGATTCTGATCACTCACCAGCATCCTGATCACGCAGACACCGAACGGCTGCCCGCTCTCATCGATGCCAACCCGCAGGCCGTCCTCTATGCCGACCCCCAGACCGCGGCCCAACTCGGCGCACCGTGGCAAGCGGTTCGGGTCGGTGATGAACTCTCGGTAGGACACCTGACGGTGCGTGGCGTCGGTGGCGAACACGCCGTGATCCACCCGGAAATCCCTGTAATCGACAATATTTCGTACCTCATCGGCGACAGGGGGCATCAAGCACGATTGATGCACCCCGGCGATGCACTGTTCGTTCCCGGCGAGCCGGTGGACGTGCTGGCCACCCCAGCTGCCGCGCCGTGGATGAAGATCTCCGAGGCGGTGGACTACCTTCGCGCGGTGTCGCCGGCGCGCGCCGTGCCGATCCATCAGGCGATCGTGGACCCCATCGCTCGGCCCATCTACTACGGCCGGCTGTCCGAGATGACCGACGCCGACTTCCAGGTCCTCGAACCCGAGTGCGGCACCCAGTTCTAGCCGACTACGACTGGCAGAACCGCGATGTGATCAGCCACGTTGTTGGACAGGCGCTTTCGCTTATACACACACTCCAGCACACACGTTCATGCAAAATCGAGGCAAAGCCACCGCCCCGAATAGCTCCCGGGTGTCGGCGTATCCGATACGTTGCTGAGTTGGGCAGGAAACTGACCCGAGAACGAAAGGGAGTTCACCGATGGATGCGGACGTCATCGTGGTCGGAGCCGGACTTGCCGGCCTGGTCGCCACCCACGAACTGACCAGCCGCGGAAAGAGGGTCGCGCTGGTCGA
>JBMYXJ010000024.1:0-9637 GCA_049608285.1 Mycobacterium sp.
AATCAAACGCCGGATCGTCGCCACCGTCGAGCCCGAAACCAGTCAGCGCCACGCAGACGATGCGCTCGTTGTACGCCCTCAGGGCATCGTAAGTCAGGCCGAGGCTGCGGATTGTCGAGGGCTTCATATTGACTAGCAGCGCATGCGAATTCGCGGCAAGCTCACCCAATCGTTGCCGCCCCCGCGCAGACTTGAGATCGATACACATGCTCTGTTTATTGCGGTTCAGACTGGCGAAGTAGCCTTCGCCGAGCTGGCGAGAGATCTCCCCACCCGGCGGCTCGATCTTGATCACCTCGGCGCCAAGATCGGCGAGCATCATGGTGGCGTAGGGGCCGGCCAGCATCACTCCGACCTCGAGGATACGGATCCCGGCCAGCGGAGCTGCGGTGGGCGGGATCGAAGAGATCATCCACAGCACGGTACCGTCGCCGCCTGCCCACAGCTGGCGCGCCTGATACCTTCAGCCGTGTGAGGCCACGCCGCCTGCTCATCCGTTACGCAATTGGTCTCACGTCGGCCTACGTGCTGACAATCGCTGAAGTGGTCGCGATCGTGGTGTCGCTCATCGGACACAGCGTCGTCACGAGAAACAACGTGATCACGCTGGTGGTAGTCAGCCTCGTCGGCGCTTTCGCGGTAGCGCTGGGCGCAGTTCTGAATGTCGGACCCACATTGCGTTGGGTAAGCGCCGGACTGACGCCCACCGACTCGCAGCTGCACCACGCGTCCAGGATCATGCAGTACCAGTCCGCCATCACGCTCACACCGTGGGTACTGATCGCCGCAATCGTGTTGCCGGTCAACTTCGACCAGGGGCCAGCGGTCCTGATCATGCTCACCTCAGCGATCCTTTTCGGCGCGATCGCTGCTGCGTGCACCGGATTCCTGCTCACGCTCCGCACACTTCGGCCCCTCCAGGCAGCGGTACCCACCGACTTCGAACACTCGGTTTCACCGGGGGTACGTAGGCGGCTGCTGTTGATGTGGACCGTGTGCACGGCGCTGCCCGGCTTGGCGATCGCGCTACTGCTGGTCATGCGCTCCAACGGCTGGCTGCTCGAAGAATCCGCCCAGATCGAACTCGCGCTCCTGATCTTGGCGCTGGTGTCTGTCGTGCTCGGGCTCCGCGCGATGATCGTGGTGGCGATGTCGATTTCTGACCCGGTCAACCAGGTCGTAGCCGCCATGGCCGCCGTCGAGAAGGGCCACATCGATCTGACCATCGACGTCTACGAGTCATCTGAGATCGGCCGACTGCAAAATGGGTTCAACCGAATGGTCGCCGGCCTGCGGGAACGTGACCGGCTGCGTGACCTGTTCGGGAGGCACGTAGGCGAGGAAGTTGCCCGCCGGGCCGTGGAGCAGAACGAATCACCAGCGGGCGATGATCTCGAGGTGGCGGTCTTGTTCGTCGACCTGGTCGCCTCGACGCGACTGGCCGCTGTCTACGAACCCCATCAAATCGCGCAGCTGCTCAACAAGTTCTTCCGAATTGTGGTCGCAGCCGTCGACGAGCAGCATGGGTTGATCAACAAGTTCCAGGGTGATGCCGCGCTCGCGGTGTTCGGCGCGCCGCTGCGCGTCGCAGATCCCGCCTGCGCGGCACTGTCCACAGCGCGCAAACTGGCCGTGGAATTGCGCCAACTTCCGGTGGACTTCGGTATCGGCGTCTCGGCGGGTCCGGTTTTCGCTGGAAACATCGGCGCCGAAAACCGCTACGAATACACCGTGGTCGGGGACCCGGTGAACGAAGCGGCGCGATTGGCCGACTGCGCAAAAGAATTCGACAGCAGAGCATTAGGCTCGGGTGCGGCGATCGCGCGAGCGGGGTCCGACGAGCTCCAGGGCTGGGTGCCCCGCGGACAAATGACCCTGCGCGGGAGGTCGGACACCACGGACATCTACGTGCCGTCGTCGCGCAGCGGGCCCAGCGCTCCCCCATCGCCTGAATAGCCGGCCACGACCGCCGAAACGTTCACTCGTACCGTTCTCAACGGCGGCCATCGGACCTGATTTCGCGGGCAGCGCCGGACAGCGTTCAATGGGGTGGTGTCCACTGTCAACCGCGCCCGGACCATCACGGCCGAACCTGAGGCGATCTGGGGAGTGTTGGCTGACTTCGGTGGGCTCAGCACATGGGCCGACGGGGTGGATCATTCCTGCCTGCTGCACGACAGTGACGACCCGGTGGGCAGGACCCGCCGGGTGCAGGTCGGCCACGAGACGCTGGTCGAGACGATCGTGGCCTTCGACGCGCCGCGAGAGCTCGCCTACGACATCGCGGGAGTGCCACGGTGGTTCTCGGTATCGAACCGATGGAATCTGCATTCCGACTCGAGTGGTCTTACTACGGTTGCTCTTACTACGGTGACCCTCACCAGCACTGTCCGGATGCGGCCCCATCCCCTCCGACCGATCGCGATACGAATGTTCATGCGGCTGATGGCCAAGCGTTCGGATGAACTGCTGAATTCACTGGCCAAGCATCTGGAGAGGACGACATGAGCGCTGAAAACCCGGACATCGTCATCGTGATGACCGACGAGGAGCGCGCCGCACCCCCCTACGAAACTGGGCCAATCACCAACTGGCGCGACCAAACCCTCAGTGGCAGAAAATGGTTCGACGAGCACGGTGTCAGCTTTGCTCGCCACTACACCGGCTCGCTGGCCTGCGTGCCCAGCCGCCCGACCATCTTCACCGGCCACTACCCAGATCTGCACGGTGTCACACAGACCGACGGCATCGGCAAGGCCGCCGACGATTCTCGGCTGCGCTGGCTGCGCCGCGGCGAGGTCCCAACGCTCGGCAACTGGTTCCGTGCGGCGGGCTATGACACCCACTACGACGGCAAATGGCACATCACCCACGCCGACCTGACCGACCCGGAGACCGGAGAGTCAGTGGCCACCAACGACGACCACGGGGCCATCGACCCCGACGCGGTGCGCCGCTACCTGGACGCCGATGTGCTGGACCCGTACGGCTTCTCGGGGTGGGTAGGCCCGGAACCGCACGGAGCCAAACTCGCCGACGCCGGAATCCGCCGCGATCCGCTGATCGCCGACCGCGTCGTCGCATGGCTGCAGGACCGATACGCGCGGCGCCGCGCTGGGGATACCGCCGCGCTTCGCCCTTTCCTACTGGTAGCCAGCTTCGTCAACCCGCATGACATCGTTTTGTTCCCGGCCTGGGTACGGCGTAGTCCGATGCAGCCCTCACCCCTTGACCCACCACCGATCCCACCCGCGCCCACTGCGGACGAGGATCTTTCCACCAAACCCGCCGCACAGATCGCATTCCGCGAGGGCTACTACTCCGGCTACGGTCCCGCACGGGTGATCGAGCAGACCTATAAGCGGAACGCTCAGCGTTACCGGAACCTCTACTACCGGTTGCACGCCGAGGTCGACACCCCGATCGACCGGGTGCGTCGCGCAGTCACCGAGGGAGGGGCCCACGGTGAACCCGATGACACGGTCCTGGTGCGCACCGCCGACCACGGCGATCTGCTCGGCGCTCACGGTGGGCTGCATCAGAAATGGTTCAATCTCTACGACGAGGCGACCCGAGTGCCCTTCGTCATCGCCCGGGTCGGCAAATTCCCGACAGCGCCACGCACCGTAATGGCCCCGACGTCGCATGTCGACTTGGTCCCGACGCTGCTGGCGGCGGCCGGAGTCGACGTAGCCGCAGTTGCGGCGGAACTAGCCGAGTCTTTCTCGGAGGTGCACCCGCTACCCGGACGCGATCTCATGTCAGTGGTCGACGGGGCGCCGGCTGATGAGGATCGGGCGGTGTACCTGATGACGCGCGACAACATGCTCGAGGGCGATACCGGAGCCTCCGGGCTGGCGCGCGCACTGAAGCTGACGTCGAATCCGCCCGCGCCGCTACGTATCCGGATACCCGCGCACACAGCAGCCAATTTCGAGGGCCTCGTCGTACGGGTGGATGAATCCGCGGCCAGGGGGGGCTCCGGGCATCTTTGGAAGCTGGTGCGCACGTTCGACGACCCAGGTACCTGGACCGAGCCGGGAGTGCGTCACCTAGCAGCCAACGGGATGGGTGGTGAGATGTATCGCAGCGACCCACTCGATGATCAGTGGGAGCTATACGATCTCACCGATGATGCGGTAGAGGCGTGCAACCGCTGGGCCGATCCCGACCTCGACGACCTACGCGCCCACCTGCGAACACAGCTCAAACACATACGTGCGGAAACGGTTCCCGAGCGTAACCAACCTTGGCCCGACGCGACCCGTCGACCTCCCGGCCCATCACCGCGATGGGCACCGATGCGCGCAGTGCGCGAACTGTTGGCCAAAGGTCGGCCGAACGGCTGAATCAGATCAGACATGGCCAACTCGGCCCGCAAATCCGTGAGCGTAGGTACCCTCTCGGACATGCTGATCGCCGCGCTGCGCGACATGCAGTGGCGAAAGCGGCGCTTTCTCATTGCAGCACTGAGTGCCGCCATCATCTTCGCGATGACCCTCGTACTCACCGGGCTGGCCAACGGCTTCCGAGTCGAAGCCGAACGAACCGTCGATGCACTCGGCCTTGACCTCTACGTGGTCAAGGCAGGCGCCTCCGGCCCCTTCGTCGGAGCGACACCGTTCGCCCCCACTGAAATCCAGCGGATCGCAGCGGACCCTGGCGTGGATGCAGTGGCTCCGCTGGCATATGCCGGCGGCACGATCGCCGAGGGCGACGTAACCCAAAATGCCAACATGTTCGGCGCGCCCCATGGCGGCCCCGGCATGCCAAACACCGTGGAAGGTAGGGCGCCATCGACGACCAATGAGATCGCGGTCTCCAGCACGCTTGGACACCAAATCGGCGACCACATCGAAATCGCGTCTACCAGGCTGGCTATCGTCGGCATCGTGGAAAATTCCACAGCACTGGCCAACCTGCCGAACATCTTTTTCACCACCACGGGCGCCCAACACGTGGTCTACGGCGGCCAACCACTGGTCTCGTCGATCGGTATCCGCGGCGATCTGGATGAGGTTCCCGCCGGATTACAGATCATCGACCGAGAAGGCGCTATCGAGGATCTGCTGCGGCCGCTGAAGGTCGCCGTCAGTGCTATCGAGATCGTCGCGGTTCTGCTGTGGATCGTCGCGGCGTTGATCGTGGGTTCGGTGATCTACCTCTCCGCGCTCGAACGACTGCGAGATTTCGCGGTGTTCAAGGCGATCGGCGTCCCGACCCGCAGCATCGCTGCCGGGCTGGCCATGCAGTCAGTCCTCGTGGCACTGCTGGCTGCGCTGGTGGGCACGGTGTTATCGAAACTCCTTGCGCCGCTGTTCCCGATGCAAGTCATCGTCCCCGGGGAAGCGTTTGTCGCACTACCCATACTCGCGGTCGTCATCGGTCTGGTCGCCAGCGCCACCGGCCTTCACCGCGCGGTGTCCGTCGATCCCGCCGTAGCGTTCGGAGGGCGTTAGCCGTGGGCGATCTATCCATCCAGAACCTCGTCGTCGAGTACTCCAGCGGCGGATACGCAGTCCGGCCGATCGACAACCTCAACCTCGACGTGGCGGCCGGCTCGCTGGTGATTTTGCTGGGCCCCAGCGGGTGCGGGAAAACGTCTTTGCTGTCATGTCTGGGCGGGATCCTGCATCCGAAGTCGGGGGCGATCAAGTTCGGCGAGGTCGAGGTCACCTCACTGGAGCCCAGTGCGCTCTCGACCTACCGACGCGACACAGTGGGCATCGTATTCCAGGCGTTCAACCTGGTGCCCAGCCTCACCGCGCTCGAAAACGTGATGGTGCCGATGCGCTCGGCTGGCATTTCTCGCCACGACGCGCGCGAGAAGGCAAAGGAGCTGCTGAAGCGCGTCGGGCTAGAGGAGCGGATGGAACACCACCCAGACAGTCTGAGCGGAGGGCAACAACAGCGCGTTGCAGTCGCGCGGGCTATCGCCCTAGATCCACCGCTAGTGCTGGCCGACGAGCCCACGGCGCATTTGGACTTCATCCAGGTCGAAGAAGTGCTCCGGCTGCTGCGCGAACTCGCCTCCGGTGACCGGATGGTCGTCGTCGCCACCCACGACAGCCGCATTCTGCCGCTGGCCGACACCATCGTCGAACTAGTGCCAGAGCTCGCCCAGACGACCCGTCCTCCCGAGACCGTGGAGCTGAGCGCCGGCGACCTGCTCTTCGAGCAGGGCACCATGGGCGACCTGATCTACGTCGTGTCCAAGGGCAAGATCGAGCTGGTGCGGGAATTAGCCGGGGGTGGAACGGAATCGCTGAGGATCGCCACGCACGGCGACTACTTCGGTGAGATCGGTCCAGTGTTTCATCTGCCGCGCTCAGCGACCGCGCGGGCGAAGACCAACGCGACGGTCATCGGTTACACCGTGCAGGCATTCCGTGAGCGACTCGGCACCGGCGGGGTACGCGACCTCATTGAGCACCGCCCGGTCGAGATGGAATAACGCGGGCCTGCGTCCGCGCGGCGCACTCTCGGCGAAGCATCACCGAGTTTCAGTGCGGGCGGTGGGACTCGAACCCACACGTTCTTTCGAACACGGGCACCTAAAGCCCGCGCGTATCGCCAATTTCGCCACGCCCGCAGCGCCTCGATGGTACCGCGGTACCGTTGGCTGGTGTCCACTACGCGGCGTAGGAGGCCGGCGCTCATCTTGCTGGTGGCCGCGGCCGCCGGTGGCTGCCTTGGCCTGGCGTGGTGGCAGTGGTCCCGTTTCGAATCGACTGCGGGCAGCTTCCAGAACCTCGGCTACGCTCTTCAGTGGCCGCTATTCGCCGGGTTCTGCGTGTACGCCTACTACAAGTTCGTCCGCTACGAAGAAACCCCACCCGACCCGCGCTCATTGCAGACCGCCACCGAGATCCCCGCCGGGCTGCTTCCCGAGCGACCCAAGCCCGCCGGCGATAACGACGACGAAACGCTGCGGGAGTACAACTCTTACCTGGCCGAACTGGCCAAGGCTGACAGCGACGCCAAGAACAATGACACCGAAAACAGCGACACCAAAAACGACTCGAGACTGACCTGAGACTGACAGGAACTCCTCACGTGAGCGCACCCAACTCCCCCGCACCCCTGATACCCGCTGAGACCATCCGCAAAGCGTTGGTCGGCTACCGGGCGCTCGCCTGGGCGACCGGGCTCTGGCTGATCGCGCTGGTCTACGAGATGGTGATGAAATACGCCTTCAACGACAGTTCGCTGGGCTGGATCGCCGTCGTCCACGGGTGGGTCTACTTCGTCTATCTGGTGTTCACCGCCAACCTTGCGGTCAAGGTCCGCTGGCCGATCGCCAAGACCGTCGGTGTGCTGCTGGCCGGCACCATCCCATTCGTCGGGATAATCGTCGAGCACTACCAAACGCAGAGCATCAAGACACAGTTCGGCCTCTGAGCTGGCTACACTCGGTGCAGTGCCAGCCAACTCCGGGGCGCGCGGCGGCGCGGTCCCGGCGAACGGCCTGAAGGCAACCTCGTCTCGAGTCCCCGCGCTCACCGGTCTTCGCGCCGTCGCCGCACTGTTCGTCGTCGGCACCCACGCAGCGTTTGCGACCGGCTACCTCAACCACGGATACCTCGGCGCTGTGTACGCCCGCCTGGAGATCGGCGTGGCGATCTTCTTCGTGCTGTCCGGTTTTCTGTTGTTCCGACCATGGGTACGCGCAGCTGCTCAAGGTGAGCGACCGCCCTCGCTCAGGCGATATGGCCGTAGGCGAGTTCGCCGCCTGGTGCCTGCCTACCTGATCGCAGTGCTGGCGACATTCGCGATCTACACCGTGTTCACGCCCGGACCGAACCCCGGACAGACCTGGCACGGGCTGCTCCGCTACCTGACCTTCACCCAGATCTACACCGACAACTACCTGACGACGATGCTGCACCCTGGTCTCTCGCAGATGTGGACCATGGCGGTCGAAGTGGCGTTTTACGTGGCGCTTCCGGCATTGGCGTACTTGTTGTGCCGACGTCCGTGGCGGCCGCGACGTGCTCTGGCGGGCCTGGCCCTGCTCGCCACCGTGACCCCCGTCTGGCTCATCCTCGTCATCGCTGCTCAGCCAGACGGCGTGCTGCCCAACTCCGCGGGCATGTGGCTGCCGGGCTACCTTGCCTGGTTTGCCGGCGGCATGGCCCTGGCGGTGCTACAGGCTCTCGGCAAGAGGTGCCCGGCTGCGTTCGCGATCCCCTTGGCTGTGGCGCTCTACTTGGTGGTGTCGACACCGATCGGTGGCACCTTGTCCGGCCCCGACCCGGCGTGGTCGCCGGTGGCGAAATCGCTGCTGTATGCCGCGATCGCGACGTTAGCGGTGGCACCACCGGCGCTGAGTTCCCGAGACTGGTATTCACGACTGCTCGGCAGCAGACCAATGGTTTGGCTAGGCGAGATCTCCTACGAGATTTTCCTGCTGCACGTCGTGGCTATGGCGCTCGCGATGCACCTCGTGCTCGGATGGCCGCTGTTCACCGGATCGATGCCTGGTCTGATCGCAGCGACGCTGGCGCTGACGATTCCAGCCGCCTGGGTGCTGCACCGGGTGACGAAACCTTAGAGCATCGCCCGCAGCGAAGGCACCAACGCCGCCAGCGCCCGCCCCCGATGCGATGCAACGTCCTTCTCCCGCGGGGTCAACTCAGCAGCCGTCCGCGTTGCGCCCGCCGGCAGGAACACCGGGTCGTAGCCGAAGCCCCCCTCGCCCCTGGGCTCGCGCACGATGCTGCCCGCCCACTCACCACGGACCACCGAGCGCTCAGACGCCGCAGGTCCGAAAACCAGCGCGCAGGCGGACACAAACGCCGCGCCACGGCGACCATCGGGCACATCACCAAGCTGCCCGAGCAGTAGCTCGGTGTTAGCAGCGTCGTCACCGTGGCGTCCTGACCAGCGTGCACTGAGGACGCCCGGCATCCCGTTGAGCGCATCGACCTGCAGCCCGGAATCGTCGGCTACCGCGGGCAGGCCGGTGGCCGCGAACGCGTCGCCGGCCTTGGCCAGCGCGTTCTCCTCGAAGGTCGATCCCGTTTCGGGCGCCTCAGGGAACGGCGGCACATCGTCGAGCGACACCAATGTCAGGCCCGTCACTCCAGCAGAGTCGAGCACCCGGCGCAGTTCGGCCAATTTCTTCGGGTTGCGACTGGCCACCAGCAGCCGGGACATCGATGTCAGCTTCCGAACGCCTTCTTCGCGGGGTCGCCAGACTCGGGCAGCTCCCCGGGATAGGGCAATTCCAGGGCCTCACGCTGCACCTCGAACAATTGATCGCAGGATGCCATCGCGGAGTCGAGCATTTTGTCCAGTGTCGAGCGGGGGAACGTCGCGCCTTCGCCGGTGCCCTGGATCTCGACGAGCGTGCCCGTATCGGTGGCCACGACGTTCATGTCGACCTCGGCGCGGGAGTCCTCGGTGTAGGGCAGATCAACACGAACTCGGCCGTCGACGACGCCGACGCTCACCGCCGCGATCGCGCATGACAGTGGCCGCGGGTCCGACAGCCGGCCCGCTGCGGACAGATAAGTCACGGCGTCAGCCAGCGCGACGTAGGCACCGGTGATGGCGGCGGTGCGGGTTCCGCCGTCTGCCTGCAGAACGTCACAGTCGACGGCGATGGTGTTCTCCCCCAGCGCGCCCAGATCTA
>JBMYXJ010000024.1:9647-13553 GCA_049608285.1 Mycobacterium sp.
AGCGACCGGCCGACCAATCGGCTGATTTCCTGAGTCCGCCCGCCCACGCGTCCTTTGACCGACTCGCGGGCGGAACGATCGTGGGTGGCCGCGGGAAGCATCGCGTACTCCGCAGTCAGCCAGCCCTGGCCCGAACCCTTACGCCAGCGGGGCACCCCCTCGGTGACACTCGCAGTGCACATCACCCGGGTCTGGCCAAAAGCCACGAGCACCGACCCCGCCGGATGGGCGGTGAATCCACGGGTGATGGTGACCGGGCGCAGTTCGTCGTCGAGTCGACCGTCTTCTCGTTTGGACACCAGCCAACACTAGCCGCTTGCCCATCGAGCTTCGGGCCGTGCGGGCTCAGCGGCGCTCAGGAAAGCCCGACATCGAAGGACTCGTTGCACACCACAGCGTGCACGCGCCCGTCGAACTCAGCCTTCGCCTCGCTGATAACGTCCTCGCGCGAAGTCCATGGCGGGATGTGAGTCAGCAGGAGCTGGGAAACACCCGCCTGGGCAGCGGCCCGCCCGGCTTCGGTCCCCGACAGGTGCAACCCCGGCGGACGCGTCGGCGAATCCGTCCACGACGCCTCGCACAGGAACACATCGGCGTCGCGAGCCAGCTCGATCAAAGCGTCGCAGTAGCCGGTGTCGCCGCTGTAGACGAAGGTCGCGCCGGACGGATCGGTGAGACGCATCCCGTAGGACTCGGTCGGATGACAGACCAGCCGCGGCAACACCGTCAGGGACCCGATCTGCACCGGGTCGGCGTCAACCCAGCGCCGCAACTCAAAGATGTCGGTGAAGTCGTCAATCTCCCCACCCTCGGGCGAGGATGCCGAGCCCAGTCGCGCCCACGTCCGGGCCGGACCGTAGAGGACGCCCCGCTCCGGCGCAGGCGTGGGATGGTAGCGCCGCCACACGAAAAGGCCTGGCAAATCCAGACAGTGATCGGCGTGCAGGTGGGAAAGCAATACGTGCACGGAGTTAGGGTCAGCGTGGCGCTGAAGCGCCCCGAGCACCCCACCGCCGAAATCGAGAACCAATGGCGGCGTATCGGGCGCGGTTACCAGATAGCCGGACGCGGGCGAATCGGGGCCGACCACACTGCCGGAGCAACCCAGTACGGTGATTCGCACGCCCAACAGCTTGCCATGCCCGGGATCAGCTTGGCGAACACATCGCAGCTTTGCCGACCAAAATCATGTTTGCCCACCCAGGTAATGCCGAACAGGTCGGACACCGTCCAGAGTGGGGCCCAGGAACCGAGCCGCTAGAGCCGTGAACGCCTCGGGGTCGCCAGTGGCCTCGAACACCCGAGTGGGCGGGGGCGCCTCCGGGGCGGGATGCGGCCTCAGCAAGTCATGCTCAGTGAGCACGCGTAGCAGGTCCTTTGCTGTCTCCTCGGCACTGGACACCAGCGCCACGTCCTCGCCCATGGCAAGTTGGATAAGACCCGAGAGCATCGGATAGTGGGTGCAGCCGAGCACCAAGGTGTCCACCTCGGCACGCTGCAACGGTTCTAGATATCCCTCGGCTAACCCCAGCACCTGCCGGCCGCTGGTCACCCCTCGCTCGACAAAGTCGACAAAGCGAGGGCACGCCACCGCGAACACCTCGATGTCGCGCGCGGCGGCAAACGCGTCCTGGTAGGTGCCCGAGGAGATCGTGGCAGCCGTCCCAATCACCCCCACTTTCCCGTTTCGGGTGGTTCGCACCGCGCGCCGCACAGCGGGCAGGATCACCTCCACCACCGGTACTTCAACGTACCGCTCCCGTGCGTCGCGCAGGCACGCTGAGGACGCTGTGTTGCAGGCGATCACCAAGGCCTTGACCCCCCGGCCGGCGAGGTCGTCGCCAATCGCAAGTGCATGCGCGCGGATCTCCGGAACGGTCAAAGGCCCGTATGGTCCGTTGCCGGTGTCACCGACGTAGATGATGTCCTCGTCGGGCAACTGGTCGATCACCGCCCGAGCCACGGTCAGCCCGCCCACCCCGGAATCGAAGATCCCGATCGGAGCCTGCTGCGAGGTCGCCTGCAAGATCACGAAGCCAGGTACGGCGGACTTGTGTTGCCTGGCTCGCCCGTCCCCGAACCCCGCTTGGACGCCCGCTCCTTACGCTCCGGACCAGACAGTAGGTAGGCCGCGAAGACTCCGGCGATTGCCCCGCACAGGTGGCCCTGCCACGAGACGCCGAACGTCCCCGGCAGCACTCCGAGCAAGATGCTGCCGTAGATGAACAGAACGACGACTCCGACGACGATCTCCCAGGCCTTGCGGGTGAAGAATCCGAACACGACCAAGAAGGTCAACCAACCGAAGATCAAGCCAGAGGCGCCGATGTGGTTTGTCTCAACGACCACACCGGTGTAAGACGGCGCCCCGACATTGCCGATCAGCCAGGTGCCCAACCCGCCGAGGATCCAGATTATCGCCGTGGCGTACAGGAATCGGGACAACCCCGCCAAGGTCATCAGAAAACCGAGCACCAGCGCCGGACCGGTGTTGGCGAGCAGATGCTCCCAATTCGAGTGCAACAGCGGCGCCACCAGGATGCCCGTCAACCCATCGGCTTCCATCGGACGAATTCCGTGGCTATCGAGTCGGTGCCCGGTCAGGGCGTCGAAGAGTTCGATTACCCAGAGCAGTACGACGAACGAGACGACGGTCGCACCGCCGACTACCCACGCGGGGCGCTTCTTGGCCTCCGCCGGTGGTCCAGCCATCCCGGGGTAGCCGCCGGGCCCACTCACGGGCGATCCTTCAAGCCCATAGCTGCCCTTCCAGTGCGTCCTCCGCGTCGTCCAGGCTACCGCCGTAGGCCCCGGTGGACAGATACTTCCATCCCGCGTCGCACACGACGAACGCGATATCGGCCCGCTGACCAGCCTTGACCGCCTTGGCGGCCATGCCCAGTGCGGCATGCACAATCGCGCCGGTGGAGATGCCGGCGAAGATGCCCTCGGTCTGCACCAGCTCGCGGGTGCGCCTGATCGCGTCGAATGAGCCGACTGAGAAACGGGTGGTGAGCACTTCGGGGTCGTAGAGCTCAGGGATGAAACCCTCGTCGATGTTGCGCAGTGCGTAGACACCCTCGCCGTACCGAGGTTCAGCCGCAACGATCTGCACCCCGGGGACGTGCTCGCGCAGGTATCGGCCGGTGCCCATCAGGGTGCCCGTCGTGCCCAGCCCGGCAACGAAATGCGTGATCTCGGGCAGATCGGCCAGCAGCTCTGGTCCCGTTCCGTCGTAGTGCGCCGCGGCATTCGACGGGTTGCCGTACTGATACAGCAGAACCCACGAAGGATGTTCTGCGGCAATCTCTTTGGCATGCGCCACTGCCGTGTTGGACCCCCCTTCGGCCGGCGAGAAGATGATCCGGGCTCCGTAGAGCTCCAGCAGCTGGCGCCGTTCGATCGACGTGTTCTCCGGCATCACGCAGACCATCTGATAGCCCTTGAGTAGGGCAGCCATCGCCAGCGAGATGCCGGTGTTTCCGCTCGTCGGCTCCAGGATCGTGGCCCCCGGCTGCAACAAGCCACTGCGCTCGGCGTCCTCGATCATCCGCAGGGCTGGCCGATCTTTGATGGACCCGGTTGGATTGCGGTCCTCAAGCTTGGCCCACAACCGAACGTGGGGTGAGCCGTCACCGCCCCCCTCCCAGGAAGGCGAAAGCCGCTGGAGCCCGACAAGCGGAGTGTCACCGAGCGCCTTCAGGGGCGAGTCGTACCGGGTCATAAGACTCCTACTCACCCACCGGCGACTGCGGGCAGGATCGTGACGGAGTCCCCTTCGGATATCTGCGTCTCCAGCCCGCCGGAGAACCGTACATCCTCGTCATTGACGTAGATGTTCACGAAGCGGTGCAGCTTGCCGGGGTTGGCGGGGTCGATCAACCTTGCGGCGATGCCCGAGTAGTT
>JBMYXJ010000025.1:0-13036 GCA_049608285.1 Mycobacterium sp.
AATCCAGCGGGGCCACCCCGCTACGCAACGTCATCTTCTTCCAGATCCCGTCGGTTACCTCTGAGATCGAGAGCGGGCCGGGTATCCACGATTTCAATGACCTCATCGGCGCTGCGGCGGATTCCGAACCTAATGCCGACATCCATCCATCCGACGTCCTCATGCTTCAATACACCGGCGGCACCACCGGACTGTCGAAGGGCTGCGTGCTGACCAACGAGAACCTCGTGTCGATCGCCTACCAGGAAAACTATTGGATGGCCCCCCTGATCGGCAAGGACGAGCCACTGCGCAGCCTGGCCGCCGTTCCGATTTACCACATCTACGGCTTCAACATGAATGTCAACGCGAACCACGTGAGCGGCGGGACTATCATTCTGGTGCCCCAGCCCAGCACCGACAACGTCCTGGCAGCGATCAATCAGCACGAGCCCAACGTCTTCCCGGCCGTGCCCACGATGATCATCGGCCTCAACCAGCACCCCGACATCAGCACCTCGAAGATCGGGTCGGTCAAGGCGGTCGTCTCCGGGTCCGCACCGCTGCCCGTCGAGGCGATGAATACATTTGAGAAGCTCTCGGGTGCGGTGATCACCGAGGGGTTCGGCATGTCGGAGACCTCCAACATCGTGACCTCCAACCCACTGTTCACGGTTCGGAAACCAGGCAGCGTGGGTATTCCTTTTCCGGACAACGACGTTCGCATCGTCGACCTCGAGACGGGTGAGAAAGAGATGCCGCTGGGCGAGCCTGGCGAAATACTCGCCAAGGGGCCGACCATCATGCGGGAATACTGGAACAACCCCGCCGAGACGGAAAAGACCTTCCGGGACGGTTGGCTGCTCACCGGCGACATCGGTTATCTGGACGAAGACGGCTACGTCTTCATCGTCGACCGACTGAAGGACATGGTGCTCTCCAGCGGGTTCAACGTCTACCCGCGGGAGATCGACGAACTGATGTTCAGCCACCCAAAGGTGTTGCAGGCCTGCTCCTTCGGCATTCCCGACCCCAAGCGGGGGGAGAGCTTGAAACTGGCCCTGGTGCTCAAGGCCGGCGAGGAGATGACGGGGGAGGAGGCGCACGAGTTCTGCAAGGCCAATCTCTCGGGCTACAAGGTGCCCACACAGATTGCATTCCTCAGCGAGCTGCCGGTGACCTCGGTGGGCAAGCCGGATCGCAAGAGGCTGCGACAGCTGGAACTCGAGGGCCAGCTGACCTAGCCGTGCTACTCAGAATCGAACCCGGCCCGCACCACACACCGAGCAGTTGAGTATCCGGGCACTGGGTTCACAGTGGGTGAGGTATGCGGGCATGGGTCAAATAGTCTGAAAATAAACAACTCTGGATGATTATGCGGTAGGCGAGCCCGCTGCCATCTCGGCGTAGCTGTCGGCCAACGCCCTCAACTGGGCGCCGCCGTTGCCGCGGAATGACGCGCCATGCATTACTGCGAGGGTCGTGGGCTCTAGGTCGGCAAGCTGATGAATCGTCGACCCCAAGGACGTGGTCAGGCCTGTCCCGTGAAAGATTCGTTCGGCCGCGATGGCGGGCTCGACGAGGTCAGACTCGGTGATGGCTCTCACTGGATTGCCGATGGTTGTCAATAGGTCGCCGGCCAGCAGTGTCGATGTCGTCTCATCGAACCACAGGCCAGCCTCCCAGTTGTGGGGCACATGCGGCGTCGGCAGAAACCGTAGTCGATGACCGCCGATGTCGAGCGGCTTGTCACCGACAACCACCGGCGGGCGGTCACACATATCGTTCAGAGACACCATGCAGGCGAGATCACTGTGGATCACCTGGGCATGCGGTGCGACGGCGAGCAGCATGTTCACTGCCCCCGATTCGTCGGCCTCGACGTGGCCGAAAGAGATCCAACGCAGGTCTTCGATAGGCATGATCCGCGCTATGGCTCCGGAGACGAGCGGAAACAACTGCCGCATGCCGCAATGGAACAGGAACGGTTGTTCGCCGGTAACCAGGAATTGGTTGAACGTGAATCCCTGATCGGTGATGTCGGGTATCCAGGTTGACAGCCGGAAGACGCCGGAAGCGATTTCATCGACGGTGGTGTTCATCGCATCAGTGTCCACCTCGTTGCCGCGCTAGCCGGGCCGATTCCCAACACCTAGTCGCGATTGCACCTGCTTCCTAGTCAGCGGAGCAATCGTCGGGAGTAGATCGTGGAGGAGTCGAGGTCACCACCGGTTGCCGGTGATCGCTCGTTGTACAGACCGGCACCGGCAGCTCCTCGGCGGGGAACCCGGTGCACATCGATATCGCGGCCCGCCCCCACCGGAAAAGACGAGGTCCGCCTCCAACTGCTTCTCCTACGGTGCAATGTCTCGCATAGTTCAGGGTCGCATGCAGATAGGCCGTTGCGGATAGGTCGTTGCGGCGCACGCTGCCTCTGTCGCTTAGCTTTTCGCGGCTACGGGATGCTAATACGACCACGCCCCGCCTCCCAGTTGTTGAGGGCCGCGGGTTGGAACCTGCACGATTCCGGGCAGTGGTCAGTCCGCGGCCGGCCGGAACCTACGCTGAAAACGCTCGATGGTGCCGCCCGCGTCGATCACGAACAGCGTGATCAAACCCATCAACGCGATGACCGCAGCGCAGAGCACCATCGTGGCATCAAAGCCCTGGGTGTACGCCTTCCCAGCGGCCTCCACGGCCGCCTTCCCGGCGGCGGTGGTGGGCTCGACTTGGTCCTGGACGTAAGCCTGCACATCGTCGATGCCGGTCGCGACCTGTGACGGAGTGGCCAGCCCTGCTTTTTGCAAGGCCCCGGCGAAGCGTGCGTGGCCGAAACCCTCTACGAGCACCACGCTCAGTGTTAGACCGATCGCATAGCCGATCTGTCCGACGGTCGTACGAAACGAGGTCACCGGGCCGACAGATTTCGGCGGGGCCAGGGATACGAACATGACCGACTGTGGGACGGAGATCAGCCCGAGGCCGAAGCCGACCACGGTGACCCCGGGGACCACGACCCATGCTGGCCAGCTTTGTTTGGCCGCAGCCATGAGTAGTAGTCCGAATACGCAGGCGGCGAAGCCCAGCCCGAGCACTTGGCGAAGCTTGTCGTCGTGATTCGACAGATAGCGGCCCACCAGCACCGATGTTGCCAGCAGTACCAGAAGCACAGGGGCTTGAAGGATTGTCACCTCGAGCGGCGACGCTAATTTGGTGTATTGCCACAAGTTGCTTGTCGACAGCATGACAACTGCCTCCGTGAAGTTCCATGCGACGCCCGCGACGACCGCGGCAACGAAGATCCCATTGGTGAACAGCTTGATCGGGAATGCCGGAGATTTGCTCCGGAGCTCGACGGCGGCGAATGCCGCGTAGCCGATGATCCCCGCCGCCACAGGGCCGTAGAACTTCGGAGAAGCAATCGAGGCCGCCGCCTGGCTTAGGCCGTAGAGCAGCAGCACCGTCGAGGCTCCAATCAGAACCAGCCCCACGTAGTCAACTCGGCCCTGTCCCGACCGGGGCATGACCGGCAGAACTCGCGGGATGAATCCGACGAGCACGATCAGGACTGCTGGCACGAGTAGCATCGCAGCGCGCCAGGACTGTGCCCCGAGTGCGCCGCCTACCGGCAACCCCACAATGACCATGCCGATCATCACCGCGGCCCATAGACCAAGGGCCGCACCTAGCTTCGCTTCGGGCGTGACAAAGCGGACGTAGGCGAACGCTGCAGCAAGCGTCGCCCCGAGTCCGACGCCGGCGATCGCGCGACCCACCAGATAGACCTCAGCGACCGGCGCTGCTGCGACAACCAGGTTGCCGACAGCCGCGAGGAGTGCGGCGCCGATCAGGACGCGGCGGCGGCCGAGCCGGTCCGCTGCGAGGCCGGCAGCAAGAACAGTGGCCGCCAAGGCAAGGGTCGAGATGCTGGCGCCCAGCGCCCGCTCCCCGGGGGTGAAGCTCAGCGCCCTGCCCGCGTCGACAATGGCTGTGTTCGCGACTGTGGGATCCAGTGCCTGGAGCCCGCCCAACAGGCCAAGTAGATAGATCTTGCCCTTCGGTACCGCCTCGCCACTAAGACCTGTCGTTGGTCGGCCCTGGTTCACGCTCATTCTTGCCCGCGCGAGTAGATGAGATGTCCGTCCTTGTAGGTCGCGGTGAGTTTGGCCTCCGGAAGCGAGGCCATATCCATTTCAAGCGGATCGCGTTCCAATATAACGAGATCAGCGTTGAGCCCGGGGCGCAATTGGGCCGCACTGTCTTCCTTCTGGCCCAACTGCATGCCTCCGGCTCGGTCGAAATCTGATTCATGGCCGGTTCTTGGGAGGCCCTTAGGCCAGACTCATCCACTAGCAGAAACATATTCGCTGGGTCGCCGCGCCCAGACGCGGGCGCACTCCACACAGTCGGAAGGATCGAGCACGAGTTTAATGAGAACGACGTGACCAAGGCAGCCCGGCTACCAGAATCGTTCGGCGCTTTGGCTTGGGCAAGGCGAGGAGTGAGTCATGAGAACCTTCAGCGGTCTCGACGAGTTCGTGGCAGCGCGGGGCAGCAGGCTGGGCCCCACCGATTGGATGGAGATCAGCCAGGATCGGGTTGACCAATTCGCCGCGGCGACTGGTGATCACCAGTGGATTCACATCGATCCGGAACGGGCGGCCACGGGTCCGTTCGGCGGAACGATCGCGCACGGCCTACTCACACTCTCGCTGCTGCCACAGTTCATGCAGAAGCTGTACCGAGTGGACAACATCGCGATGGCAATCAACTACGGCTACAACAAGGTCCGTTTCATAACCCCGGTGCGGGTGGGCGCCAAGCTCCGGGCGAGCGCGGAGATTTCCGACATCGCGCAGCTCAAAGACGCCGTTCAGGCGACGGTGACTGCGACAGTGGAGATCGAGGGATCGGAGAAACCGGCCGCTGTCGCCGAGTCCATCGTGCGCATGATGGGGAACATAGCGCGCTGATCGTCGACGACGACACGACGTTCAGACAACGGACACGACCTTGACCGGCCAGCTATCGGTGGTCACGACACGGAAAACATGGCCGTAGCTCAGGCCTCGTGATCGCCGCTGTGCTCATCCCACAAGACCTTGCCGCCATGCCGGACCGTTTTTATACGCACACATCCGTCGTGGTAGAAATGCCGGATCTCACGGCAGCCACACGAGTACCTGCGGTCGTCGTATAGAAGGCCTTGGTCGTCATCTTCGACATGGTGATCGCCATCTGCAGCGTGTCCGCAGGGCGCTTTTCGCTTCGTGAAGGGCGTCGTGGCTACAACCATCAGGTCTGGCCTCCTTAAATATTGGAAGTTCGCGAAATAGTGGACGTTCGCGGGAGCGCTTCTCGGCATCCACGCTCAGGTTGCGCGGTAAAGCTGAGCGCGACCGTCGGTGTTAGCCGTGAACATGCTGAAGCGTCGATGCCCCGAGTTCCTGGACCTACGGGGTCCAGGGCCAGCTTTCCCCTGGCGTTCCTGGGGAAAGCGGCAGCAATCCCTTGACGGATAGGTTAGCTACCACTAACGTATTGCCGTGTGTTTGACCTGCTGGAAGTAGCAGCGGAGCCAACCAGGCGCCGGCTGCTGCAACTACTGGCATTGGGTGAGCACACCGTCACCGAACTCGCATCGCAGTTCCCGGTCACTCGCTCGGCGGTCTCGCAACACCTCGGGGTTCTTGTCGAAGTTGGCCTGGTCACTGCCCGCAAGCAAGGACGGCAGCGGTACTACCGACTCGACGAGGCTGGGATGGTGCGACTCCAGGAGCTGGTCCGCACGTTCTGGAGCGACGAGCTCGACAACCTCGTCACCGAAGCCAACACAGCTACCGAAGGAGACCTCGCTATGCCGTTCGACAAATCAGTACTGGTGCCGTTGGAGCCGGCCGCGGTGTTCGCGCTCATCACCGAGCCCGACCGGCTTCGACGGTGGCTGGCCGTCACAGCTCGGGTAGAGCTGTGCACCGGAGGTGAGTATCGCTGGACGATCACACCGGGGCACGTTGCAGCGGGGACGATCATCGAAGTGGATCCAGGCAACCGAGTGGTCCTTTCGTGGGGGTGGGAGGACGGCGACCCACCGCCGGGCTGCTCCACGGTGTCTATCACCCTCACGCCGGTCGACGGCGGAACCGAAGTGCGCCTGATCCACGATGGACTGAACGAGGAGCAAGCCGCCCGACATGCCGAGGGTTGGAATCATTACCTTGACCGGCTGGTGGCGGCCGGCGGACGCGGCGACGCAGGTCCGGATGACTGGGCGGACGAACCGCAGGATATCGACGAACTATCAAGCGCTGAAGCAACACTGGCTGTTCTCCAGCGTGTGCTTCGCGGCCTTGATGGTGCTGACCTCTCCAAGCAGACGCCGTGTGCTGAATTCAACGTCGCAGAGTTGCTCGATCATTTGATGGGTTCCATAACGGCGATCGGCAAGTCAGCAGGGGCATCCCCAAGGGCTCGCGACACAAATGCGCCGCTGGAAAGTCAGGTGGCTGATGCCGCCGAGGTGGCACTGGAGGCTTGGCGCCGCCGGGGTATCGAAGGGTTGGTTTCGCTGAACTCCAACCAGGTGCCTGCCATCTTGCCGATCCACATTCTTTCCCTCGAATTTTTGCTTCATGCATGGGATTTCGCGAGAGCAGTGGAGCAGCAGGTGTCGGTGTCTGAGCCGGTAGCCGAGTATGTCCACCGAATAGCCGGCAAGGTCATCACTCCTGAATCGCGTCAGTACGCTGGCTTTGCCGACCCTGTGGCGACCGCGCCCGATGCGGGGGTGTTCGATCGACTTATTGCTTTTAGCGGCCGTCAGCCGGCTACTGCCTGAGTCTCCGTCAACGAAACACGAAAGGTTCATCATGCCAACGAAAACCGACTACGTGCAGGGCACTCCGAACTGGATTGATCTGCAGACCACCGATCAGGCCGCTGCCAAGCGGTTCTACACCTCACTGTTCGGCTGGAGTTACGATGACAATCCAATGCCGCAGGGCGGCGCCTATTCCATGGCCACGCTGAATGGTGAAACCGTGGCAGCCATCGCACAAATGCCGCCAAACGCGCCCGACGGTGTGCCGCCGATGTGGAACACCTATATCGCTTCCGACGATGTCGACGCGACAGCCGCCAAGGTCGCAGCCGCGGGTGGACAGGTGCTTATGGCGGCCTTCGACATCGAGGACGCCGGCCGAATGGCATTTGTCGCCGACCCGGCCGGTGCCACCGTGGGGCTGTGGCAGGCCAATAAGCACATCGGTGCGACACTGGTCAACGAACCCGGATCATGCATCTGGAACGAGTTGCTCACTGACAGTCCGGATTCGGCGCTGCAGTTTTACGAAGCTGCGCTCGGCATCACCTACGGCACGATGGAGATGGCACCCGGCCAGCAGTACCGGGTGCTCAAGGCCGGGGGATCTGACGTTGGCGGTTGCATGGAGCCGCCCATGGCGGGTGTGCCCAACCATTGGCATGTGTATTTCGCTGTTGAGGACGCGGACGCCACGGCGGCGTTGGCCGCTGCAGAGGGCGGGCAGGTTGTAGCCGAACCCTTCGACATCCCGTCGGTGGGTCGATCGGCAGTCTTGACCGATCCGCAGGGCGCGATGTTCAGCGTCCTAAAACCCGCTGCTCAACAGTAGGTCGCCGGCAGGGGCCAGCCCGCCAGGCCGGGGCCGTTATATCTGGAGCCGTGAGAGGAAAGGCTCGGTGACGTCGACGCGGTGTTGCAGCGCCGCCTCGATGCCGGCGGCGACACCGGCGACGGCGGTGTCGACCGACATGCTCGGTACGCCTAAGTTGCTTTCCAGCGCGGCGACGCTCGGCAACTGGGGCAGATGAATCCAACCTGCCCGGATCGGCAGATCGTTGCTGGCGATGTGGTGAAGCATCCCGTACATCAGGTGGTTGCAGACGAATGTGCCGGCGGCATCGGAAACATCGGCGGGTACTCCGGCTCGGCGCATCGCAAGTACCATCGCGCGAACCGGTGCGGTTGAGTGATACGCGACCGGCCCGTCCGGCGCTGTCGGCTCACCGCTCAGAACCACGCCGGCGGTGTCGGCGAGACCGTATCGTGCGCAGTCGTTGAGGTTCTGCGCCAGCCTTTCGACGGTGATCATGGCGCGGCCCGGGTATTCACCGAGCATGATCAGCAATTCCGGCTGGACCTCATCAATGGCGCGTACTGTCGCCGAGATCGACTCGAAATAGGCTCCAGAGACTATCCGGCCGACGATCCTCGCGTTCCCGATCGATCGTCCCTCTAGGGCCTCGGCGGTAAGCCCAGCGGGATTGGTGGGCGTTACCCCGTACGGCCCGAAGCCGGTGACCAGCACGGTTGACATCGCAGTACCTCCATCGACCGCCCGCCCGGCACAGGACGCCAACGCCCCGGAGGCAGGCTGGGCCTCCTTGGCGACGGTACATCGGGTGTGGCTGGGCGCACCGGAATCCGGGAATTTTCGGGCCCGCCCCGGCGTCGCAGCACCGGCAATCCGCAGTCGGGAAGTTTCACCGCCACTAACCGGGTTACCGATTGGCGCCCGCATCCCCGCCGGTCGGGGGCGCACAGATAATCGTCAGACAGAGGCGCAAGCTCGAAGGGGTTAGTGATGCCGGATCAGAGCGGCCCGATTCGCAGCGTGCTCCGCACCCTGGGTGGGGGGGAGAGTCCGCAAGACCCGCAGATCCGGCATGCCGCGTGGGTCGCCCGATGCGTGGGGAGGGGCGCGGCTGCACCCCTCCGGCGCGAGGACGTCAATGCCCTGGCCGACACTCTGGTATCCCGTCAGTTCGATCCCGGCGCGGTGGTGTTCGCCGCCGGGGCGCAGTCGACCGGGGTCTGGATCGTCCGCCAGGGGCGAATCGAACTCGCGGTCGGGTCTGGAAGGCGTCAGGTCGTCGTCGATGTGTTGCGGCCCGGCGACGTGGACGGCGACATCGCTCTGCTGCTGGCCATGCCAATTCCTTACACCGCGCGTGCGCTCAGCGAGTGCACCTGTCTGTATCTGGACCGCCCAGTCTTCGAGCACCTGCTGGCGACCCGCCCCAATATCGCGCGTCGTTGGTTGTTCTCGGTCGCAGAACGAGTCTCAGCGGGCCAGAGTCGGCTCGTGTCCATGTTGGGCCAACCACTGCCCGCGCAGCTGGCCCAGCTACTACTCGACGAGTCCCTCGATGGCACGGTCCCGCTTGCTCAGCGCACCCTCGCGGCGATGCTGGGTGTGCGTCGGCCCTCGCTGAACAAGATTCTCAAGGAGTTCGAACGCGACGGGCTGATTACCATTCATTACGCCGGAATCGATCTGGCCGACCCCGCCGGTCTCAGTTCCAAAGCCGGCTAGCGACGCCGAGAAACAGGCCTGCGACGGCGGGGGCGCCAGGTATCACTTTTGTCCTGCGTGTGGGAGCAGCGTGTACTGGGCCATTGCCACGGCACCGGACGTCATCGGGATCGCAATCGGCACGCTCACCGGTCTTGGCAACATCCACTTAGCCCAGTTCGGCGACCAACCAGCGGTGCAGACCAGCCAGCCTGCTCAGTCGGGCGGCGCAGAACTCGGTGAGATCGCCCGTCGATACCTGCGCAGGCAACGGTTCAGCCCACCGAAGTTGGAACATGGCCTTGTGCCGCAACAGGTCGGCGTTCGGATGATCGGACGAGAACGGCTTAGGCACTCGCTTGAGGTCAGCGCCAGCAATATCGACCTCTGCGCCACCACGTTTGACGTCGTCGATCAGCTGGCGTAATTCCTCGCCCGCAACGCGGTTATCACCCACCGCCGCGCGCCAGGAGGCCACCGACGCAAACGACACACCAGCGGCAAAGCCGATCTGATCAGGATCGAGTCGCAGGAACAACGTGGGGGCCGTCTTCTTCGGTGTGCCCTCCCACCAGCGAAACAGCAGATGATCCTTGTAACGGGGACCCTGCGGGTTGAAACGCACGTCGGCGTTGATGGGGGCAATCGAGCCATTGACCTTCGGGCTGCCCACCAGGCCGGGCGAAACCTGCTCGGTCAGGCATGCGCCAAGCTCCTCGACAAGATCGCGGGCGGGTGCGAGTAACAGGGCCTGCCAGTCATCACGGACAGCAGCGAATTCACCCACATCAAGGGTCGGTAGCCGAGCGAGCAGCGCCAACCCCGCGGGCGGAAAGCCAGTGAAGGTCATTGTTGGTTGTTCGCGAACAGCAGGGCCTCGTCCATCAAGGCGGCCCACCTGGTCTCATCACGATCGTCGACGAGAACCCATTCCCGGAAGGTCCGTCCGGCCGGAGCAAAGGGTTTCCCGACACCGGCATCAATGAGCTCGTCGACACGTCCTCGCGAGAGCTTCACGATCAGGTCGCCGGTCCGATGGTCACAGGAGGCAAAGAACTTCCCGCCGGCCCGAAGGCAAGGAAAACCCATCATCGTGCCCGGCGACACCCCAGGTTGGGTAAGTACCGTCGCGGCGACATCATCGAAGAAGGCGGAGGGCTGCTCGGGCATCGGTCGGCTCCCTTCCACTATGGACTGCTAACCAGTTGCGGCCATAGCCTATCTTGGCCGCCAAGGCGTAAGCGATATCAGCGCAGTCGGATTGACCGCCCAAGGTTACTTCATTCCCCGAGGATTTTCGGCTGCGCGAGATTGGTCGCGGGGGGATAAGGGGCTGCCCCTGTGGACGGTGGATCTCTTTGAGAATAGGAGCGCCACACCAAGGTCACCGCAAGCATGCTGATGGTGAGCGGGTACAAGATTGGGCGCACCATGAGCACGACCGGCAACAGCGCCGCGCCCACACCGACGCCGAGCGCAACCAACAGGGTGGGTGCACAGCATGCGAATCCGATTCCGAGCGCGGGCAATACCGCCAGGAGCGGCCCAATCGTGGTCCGACGACACACTGTACGTTGTGCGCTGTGCACGGTGAGTGCGACGTTGGCCGCGGCCAGTGCCGCAACCGCGGCGCCCAGCGTGACATTAACGGGGCTCAAGAACAGTGTCAGGTGAGCGTTGGCCCGGATGGCAAGAACTGGCTCGAAAAGGTACGGCGCCTTCGTCTGGAAAATGTTGGCGAAAGCGACCTGCACGCTCGGGCCGAAACCTGTTTGCCCGGAACCGGATACCGCGATGTCGCCGATGGCCAGCAGATACAGCAGCAGGACGGTCAGCGCGGTGCCTATCGCAAACCGGCGGGGCCGCGCTTCGGCCATGGCCTGACGGACAGCCTGGGGTGTGGTGCGCAGCGCGGCGAAGCCATGTTCCACTGCCGTGCCGATCATTCCCAGACCACTCAGCAGGCCTCTCATAGGATCAGCCGAGTCCGCGGGTAGTAGGCGAACCATGCGAACCACATCGCGTCAAGAAAATCGGCGGCTTCACCGGTGTCGGCGTTGACTACTGTCGCGGTTGCCAGTTCCTCATCCCATTGCGCACGCCACGTAATTCCCCCTACCTCGACCTGAATCACGCCGTGCTCGAAGATGCGGCGCTTGCGGATCGCGAGTCGATTCGGCCCAGAACGGATTCCGACGACTACGTCCTTGTCGCCGAGGCGGTCATCGCTGTGCCGGACCGGAAAATATGTGCCGGGTTCAACGTAGTAGCCGGATGGGGGAGTGTAGGAACCGTAGGGGTCGCTACCGTAGCGACGCAGTGCACCTGTGTCAGGGGACAGCACCGGCGAGTCCGGATGGGCTTCCCGCCACGCCCGCCACGTCGTCCATACCAGGGGGACGGGTTTGAGCTTGGTGCCTTTGCGGGGACCGTTGATCGCTGTGCCTAGGATCTGGGGCCACTCGGAATCGGTCTGGTGGTCGTACATGAGCAAGTTCGAATTGACCAGCTTGCCGGTGGTGCCGAACGTCGAGGGCTCACCGGGCGGACTTGCAAAGCCAACCGCCGTACCGGTGAGCGGACAGTAGGTGACCGAGACAGGCCCACCGCCGACTATGTCGTTGGCGATCTCATGCCACACCAGTATCGACTGGGGATAGGCCTTGAATTCGCCTTGGTGGTCCAACGCGAAAACCGGCGCTTCGTCATCGAGGTAGTCGACATCACGTGCCGGAATGAAGCGAGGATGATCGATGGACGGAATGCCATCCTTGCCCGGCCCTGCCGACATCACCGCGCCCGCGAGAGCATCCAACTCCGGATCTTCGGTTGCCTGTACTCCGCTCGCAGCTTGGGGCAGCTTCCCGGACCGGTTGTCTGCACGCCACCTGAACAGACCTGCCACGCTGAGCGACCCGGCGCCAACGACCGCGCCTGCTCCGATGAGAAGTTGCCGCCGGGTAGGAGTCTTATCACTGCTCACCGCGGAAACCTTTCAAGACCTTAGGGGCCCCACGTCGCCCCTCTTGCCCGTGGACTGCCGACCCTCACATTTGGTCACATTCTGCTGTGGATCCGGGAGTTGAGTGTCAGCGAGCTGACTATCGGCTGCGTAATCAGGTCTGACAATGGGGCATACTCGCGGTGCCCGGACCAAAGTGTCGAAATCGACCGCGCCAGCCGACTCAAAGTCTTAGCGGTGGCGCAAGAAATCCACCCATCTCGAGAGGAACCGTCTTGAACCGCACCATGATCGCCGTTCTGGCCGCCACCGCCATCGTTGCCACCGCCTGTAGTTCCAGCAGCGAAACGGATTCGACCGCGGAGCCGACTCCTTCGGCAGCTGCCACGACATCGGCTGCGGCCGCCACCACCGCCCCAGTCGATAGTCCACCGGCGGTTCCGGCCCAGTTGCAGTTCAACAGCACAACCATCGCCGGTGAGCCGTTCTCCGGTGAGACGCTGGCCGGCAAGCCGGCCGTGCTGTGGTTTTGGGCGCCCTGGTGCCCGACCTGTCAACGCGAAGCACCCATGGTGGGTCAGGTTTCCTCCGAGAATCCCGATGTCACGTTCCTGGGGGTCGCAGGACTGGACGAAGTTCCGGCGATGAAGGAGTTCGTCGATAAGTACTCGATCGACCAGTTCACCCAGATCGCCGACACCGACGGCGACGTCTGGATGAAGTTCGGGGTCACCAAGCAACCCGCCTTCGCCTTCGTGAG
>JBMYXJ010000026.1:0-6023 GCA_049608285.1 Mycobacterium sp.
CGGACGACTGGCCCGAGATCAGGCGAGTAGTTCTCCAGAAAGCCGGGTGGCGTTGTCAGATCAGAGGGACAACCTGCACCCGAAAGGCGACGGACGTAGACCACGTCTGCGCCGGTGATGATCATCGTTTCACCAACCTCCAGGCCGCATGCTCTGTCCTACCCCTTCCTGTGTCGGTGTGTGTGTTGATTCGCTCCAGAGATGGCCCCCGGCCCTTCCTTCCGGGGGCTGTCTCGCCGCCACCGATCCATAAGCCTCGGCCCATTCGGGCCGAGGCTCTTCTTTTTTCACGTTCATCCATAGGCAATGGTGAAAGGAGGCGCGTATGAGCGTCTGTCGAAACGGCCACCCGATCAGGGGGCCGCAGGATCGCATTCCGTCATCCGGTGGTTGTCGCCAGTGCAACCGCAACGCCGGTAAGAGATACCGGCGTCGGTGTCGTTCGGCGCGGGAGGCTGTCGCGGCGTTGAAAGCCGCTGGGTTCGTACTCCCGTGACCTCGCCAGGCGGTAAAGAAGTAGGCCGCATATCAATTCGTGTCGTACCGGACACCGATCGGTTCCGCCAGGCTCTCAAGGCCAAGCTCGAACAGATCGAGCGCGCGCTCAGCGGCGAAGTCGATGTCAGCCCCGATACCAGAGGATTCCGGCAGAAGGTTGCGGCGGTCACCCGGAACCTGCCCGACGCAGCGGTGAAGATCAAAGCAGATCTCGACCGCCGAGTTCTGGCTCATGTAGAGAACGCCTTTCAACAGATCAAGCCGAACATCAGAGTTGATTCGGGCTTCGACTCCCAGATCCGCGAACGGCTCAACGATTTCAGGGCGAAGGTCACCGTAGAACCTGACCTCGATCAGTTCCAGACCGCGATGCTCGCCCGCCTCCGGGCTGCTACTAGGAACATCCAACCCCGGATCCCGCTAACAGCCTCCGGGGAGCGGTTTCGCCGTAGCGTGACCGCTCAGGTCGCCTCGGTAGAGCGGACGATCAAGGCGAAGATCCCGGTAACGATGGAACTCGCTGCGGGACAACGAACGAAGATCGCCGCGCAGGTCGCCGCTTTGGAGCGGCTGGCCGGTGAACGTCGGGGTGGGACGCTACGGTCGATTCACGACGGCTTCGTCCGCATCGGTGAGTCCGCTGCTAGAGCCCTCGCGCGGGTTCGGGTTTTCGGCGTGGGGATGCTCGGGCTGGCGGCTATCGCCTCGCTGCTGGCTCCTGCGCTGGCGTTGTTGTCGTCGGTGTTAGTCGGGCTGCCCGCCCTCCTGACAGCCATAGCGGTGCCGATCGGGGTCATCGCACTTGGCATGGACGGGATGAAGAAAGCCGCTTCGGTTCTGGCGCCGGACTTCCAAAAGCTGAAGACCACCATCTCGGGTGCATTCGAGGATCGGTTCACGCCGATCTTCGAGCGGATGCGTGCGGTGTTCCCGCTGTTGAACCAAGAGCTGCCGAAAGTCGTTGATGGTCTGGCCGAGCTAGCCAACGGCGCTATCGACGCTGTCACATCCCACGAGGGTATGCACGCGATCCGCAACACGATCGCCAACATCGGCCAATCGCTACGCGACGCCGCGCCGGGGATGCACGACTTCACCCGTGGGTTGCTCAAGCTGATCTCGGGTGTGTCCAACCACCTTCCGGGACTCGCGGGTACGTTTAACGACTTCGCCGAGCGGTTCGCCGAGTGGGTCGACAAGATCACCTCGGTAGACGACACCGGAGTAACCCCGCTCGAACGGATGATGTCCGGGTTGCGGGAATCGGTTCAGGGTGTGTTAGACCTGTTCGCCAGTTTGGCAACAGACGGTTTCGACCTGATGGCAAACGGCAACATGGGCCAGGCGATCCGCGATTTCCTCGACGGCTTCAAGAAGCTTGCCCACGAGACACTTCCGTCGTTGGCCCGTTCGTTCGAAACGATGTCAGCGGCGATCAAAGGCATAGCCGATACCTGGAACGGTATTGAGTGGGCGATAGCCCCGGATAAGAAGCTATTCGAATCCCTGACCGGTCAAGAACTCCCGGCGATTACCGAACAGCTCAAACAGATATGGCAGCGGATCAAACAAGGCGCTCTCGGCGCGTTCAACGGCATCTCGGCGGGGTTCGCTTCGTCGTTGGTCGGGATCGGAGCCGCCGCGAGCAACGTCGGCGCGACGCTGCAACAGGCTTGGTCCGGTCTTGGTGGAATCGCCACCGCCGCATGGGAGTCTGTCGCGTCCACGGTCGATCGAGTAATCAACCAGGCTGTGCAGGCCGTCACGGTCGGCGGCACTCAGGCCGTGGCCGAGATTGCCTCCTGGCCAGGGCGGTTCATCGGTGCGCTAGGAGACCTCGGGTCGCTGCTAGTCGATTCTGGCCGCGCGTTGGTCCAAGGGTTGATCGACGGCATCCGGTCTAAGGTCTCCGAAGCTGTCGGCGCTATGGGCAGTTTGATGCAGTCGCTTCGCGACCTGGTTCCGTTCTCGCCCGCCAAGGTCGGCCCGTTCTCGGGGAAAGGGTGGGTCTTGTACTCGGGCCAGGCGATCGGCGAAGCGCTCGCCGAAGGCATCGCCAGCCGAGAAAGCGAAGTCGTCCGGGCTGCTCGGAAGATGATGAACTCGGCCAACGACGAAATCGATGCGTCGAAGCTCGATATGGAACTCAAGATAGCCAACATGTCGAAGTTCGCCGGGATGCCAGCCGACTTCTTCCAGGCCAACCAGAAGCAGTTGTTCGCCGATCTCGGTATCGGCGGCGGGGCGATAACCCAAGGCGGGCAAGCGGCGTTCGACTTCGCCAAGCAGGCAGGCCAAAGCATCTTCAACTTTCACGTCTCGAACGCAGATGAAGCGATCGCGGTCAAGAACAACCAAATCAATAAGCAGGCTTTGCAATTCAACGGGAGGTAGTCAAGGAACCATGACCCAGATGAGCAGCCCGGTTACCGGGCGCTCAGAACGATTCTGACGACCGTTCTGCACCTTCTCGGATAAACCGACACCGGAGAACACACGTTGGCCGCAGAGATCCACAAGGCCGCAACGAATAACTCGATACACCGATCACCAACACACCGCAGCGGCCTAGAAGGGGCGCTCTTTTCATCTAAGGAGTACACACATGCTGAACGCGCTCAACAACAACGGAGTTCTCGATGGCAGAGGCCGGGATCTGTTCAAGCTGGTCCAAGCAGCAAGAGGTCTCGGACTCGAAGTGCCCGGCGAGATCGACGCCGAGGCCGAGCTATATACCAACCGGACCGAACTAAAGAAGGCTGCTCAGACTGCCTACACCGAGGCAGCAGGCGATCTTTACACCGTCGAACCTGAAGGGTTCGAAGATGCTCAGTCCAGGGCGGTAGACGCCTTCGCGGACTTGCTCACAGCCCAACGCGGTGAACTAGACGAAGTATTCACGAACGTCTGCGTAGAGCGTCTGGGACAACACGTCGGCAGAGCCGCCGCTCGCTGGGAAGTAGAGATAGCCGAGAAGTTCAACGCGGTTGTAGCCGACTACAAGCTAAACGAAGTCGCGCGTCACCTCCCGGACGTCACCAACCCCGGATCGTTCAAAGTCCTAGGCTTGAGCGAACGGCAGCTAAACGCGATCACTCAATGGCGTCAGGCATCCGACCATCTGCGCCCGCTGTGGGATGCGTACAAACGGATCGCGGGGGTACGCGGTGTCGAGCTAGGGCCTAGGTCGGTGGAAGACTATGCGATCAACAAGTTCACCGCTATTTGCCTGGGCATTCCTGAGAACAACCGTCAAGCCGGGAGTGCTGCGGACTACTTTTCGGGGCTGGCGGTGTCCGGAAGCATAGCCGCTGGCGAGTACGAGCAGATCACGCCGTTTGTCGTCCCGGTGATCTGCGGTTACGAGCTGCATCTGAACACGTACAACGAAGCACTAGACATCCAAGGCGAGCTGACTAACAAGCTCTGCCAGTCGATGAGCTAAGCAACGACCAACGGCCCCCGTAGCTTCGGGCTGCGGGGGTTTCTGTTGGTGCACACGGACAACCACACAACGAAAGAGCTTTCACATGCGTCTATCCGATCTACTACCACCTGGCTACTACCCGACGTCGCTGTCATACGGCGACAGCTCCGATGAACAGGTTCCGTTTCCGCTCAACGGCGACTTCAGCCTGACGATGGCCGATCTAGCCACCACGCCCCAACCGACTCCCGAAGAGCCACAACCAGCGGTCGACCACACGCAAGGCGCCGGGTCTGGTCCTCCTGCAAGCGATCCGGGCGATGCTTTTGGCGCTGTCCTCAAAGCCGCTTTGGGCCACTAGCTCCGAAGCGGTCACCCGTTCGTACACCGAAGCAGCTCAACCATCCCGAGATGATCCGAGGGGTATGCAGGGATTGGGTACACGGTGGAGCTGCCCCTGTCGGGCAGCGGTCCCAGTCTACATGCACCTAAGTACATGCACCGCTGATCAGGGTGGTAGGGCACGCAGGCAGCGGTCTGTATGCGCTGTGGCGCAGCGGGTCTCGGCGTCCTGCGTAGGGACTGGCCTGGTGGTGGCTGGTCGTGGACTGGCGCGTGAGCACAGGCCCACGGACCCCTGGGGGATGACCCCCCTACACGGCCCTAGACCGGGTGGTAATGCGGGTGCGACATCCGATGCCAGGCATAGCCCTGATTTTTCCGCGAGGACCGAAACCGCCTTGTGGATGCCACCAGCGAAAACAGTTCTTCGCAACCGATTTCACACATGATCAGAAAGGGGCCAGAAATGGCCGTAGAAACAACAGAATCCACGAAGATACCGAAGTACCCGCCCAACCTGAAAGCGCGGGGAAAGCAGCTCTGGGACGAGCTGCACCGCTCGGCGGATTTCACCGATTGCCCAGAGACTCAGATGGTCGTAGAGGAAGCCTGCTACATCGCTGACGAGATCAACCGGCTGCGACGGTTGGTCCGTGGGGCCGGTGATGACACCCGCGTACTCGGCTCGCAGAAGCAGCCGGTCTCGATGCCCGAGATAGCCGATCTCCAACGGAACCAACAGATTCTCTTGGGGATGCTGAAGTCGCTTCGGCTGCCCGATGATGGCGACGGTGTGTTGACCCGCAGCCAGGTCGGACGACTAGGCGCACTAGCGCGCTGGGATCGGTACTGAAGATGCTCCGCGCACCCCGACGCCATACCTCCGACGAACCCGAGAAACAACCGGTCGACTTCGCCGAGCTGTTCCGGCAACGGCTACTCGACAACCCGCCAGACGATCACCCCGCTTGGCGCCGATACGCGGCACTCCGCGACAACCCGCAACGAAAGACGACGAGCACATGACTGAGATGCCACGAGTTCAGGCTGTGGTCCTCCCGATACTCCGTGCGTATCCGGCGCTAGACGGAGTCACGATCGGCTCGTGGACCGAGGACATCGATTACCGAACCCTGCCGATGATCAACGTCCGCAGGCTCGGCGGGTTACGCCACGAGACTCGACCCACCCTGCTGGATAGGCCCGTCATAGAGATGACTGTCTACCACTCGAAGGGAATCGTAGAGACAGAAGACCTCTACGCCGACGCGCTAGAAGCGCTGTACGCGGCTGCGAAGAACCAGACACAAACCGAAGCCGGGTATCTGCACTCCATCAAAGAAACGATGGGCCAGACGCAGTCCAGATCAGAGTTCATCGCCTCCTGGAAGGTCCAAGGGCATATCGCCCTCGGACTGCGGAGCAAGTAGTGCCCAGGCGTAACGGTAAGCAGAGGCAACACCAGCCGCTCAACGTCGAGCGGCTACAACGGGAGTTTGGGAAGAAACCTGGCCCGAAGAAGGGAAGGAAGAGGCGTTAGTGTCCGTTTGTAGCTAGCGCCGCTCTGTGCGCTTGGATAGTTCGTCGGGGCTTAGCTCATTGAAGTTTTCATCGATCCAGGCCCTGTACTCGTTGGTTAGATCGCGACCGTGATCAACCTTGTACTCGACTGCCTTCTCGTTGTTAAGTGGCCGAACAAATGGGTGCTTCTCCTTGATGCCCTTCTTCGACTGTGTGCGGCGCTTGCCCTTCTTGT
>JBMYXJ010000026.1:6033-12791 GCA_049608285.1 Mycobacterium sp.
CCTTTTTCAACAATTTTACCAGCGTCCATAACGATAATTTGGTCAGCTTGTTGTATGGTTGCCAAACGATGGGCAATAACAATTGAAGTACGGCCTTCTGTAATGGTATCGGTTGCGTCTTGAATGACTTGCGTCGAGTACCGGTTATAGAACTGAACGGGTTCCATCAAGGTCCGCCAGTACACCCATCTGCGCGGCACCAAGAGGAGTTGCTTACCCGCAGCGTGCGGTAACTCGTAAGCTCTTTCTGTCCAACCTGTCTCGTTGGACCACGTATCGTTCGGCTCGGTCGTAGCTCCCGCTCGCAATGCCGGATACGTGTCCATCATCTCGTTTGTGAAGTGGGCGAGCACATTGAAAACGATCCGGGTCGTCATGTCTGAAATGCGGTCATCGCCTACGTAATCGAGAAACAGCCTGGTGTCCTCAAGTCGGTGAAGCACCGTACGCTGGCATGCCGGATTCCGATGCAACTCGTCCCAGAATTGAGTCGATAGTTCGTCTCCGAATGCCCTTCCGCGTAGGCCAAATGTCGACATACCGAGCCGGGTTTCGTTGGGCTCATGGAGATGCCGAAGTAGCTGACGGCCATTGGCGTGAGCCGCAGGGTTGCTGTTCCGGGCAGCGTCCACAACTTGAGTGAACATCGTCGTGAGCTGGTTGTACGCAGTTCGACCGCGCGGTGACGAGTCGTTACGGATCGCGCTGGGATCCAGGAAGATTCTGTTGTCACGTTCGACATGGAGATCGACAAATGGGACCGGACCGTCTATCCCGTAGTGAGCAGTTACACGTGCCATGAAATCGATTATGCCACGGCGAATGACACACGTGTAATTTGTCACACTTTCACACGGTCCCGAAGCGGGCAGGAATGTCTAAAATGCGGCGTCGGCAAGGCCCTTGCACGCCTAGGCTTCAACTACTGACGCGCGTTTATCACGCGAACAGTTCCTAAGCCGCAGAAGCGCCGCAGGAAGCGAACGCGCGGAGCGCGTGGTGCCTAGTTTTCCTTCCGTTTCCAATCCACCGCAGCCTGCATGAGGCCGGTCGGGGCCAGCTCCGGCCCAGGTGGAGAGAGTCACGATAGGGGCACGTGGCCTTTTCAAAGAAAAAGGTCAGGGAGTCTAAAACCCTCCCTGACCTGCGGGGTGGCTGACGGGGCTCGAACCCGCGACTTCCAGGATCACAACCTGGTGCTCTACCAACTGAACTACAGCCACCATCGCCGCCTGCGCGGCGTCGTCGATACTAGCCGCTGTGCCCCTCGGGAGCCGAATTAGTCGGCGCTTCGTCGTCGGTCGGCCGGCTGATTCCGGCGGCGATGGCGGCGATATCGCTGGTCGACGGGCCTGGTGGCGCCACGAAGGCGGTTTGGCGGTAGTAGCGCAGCTCACGGATCGACTCGTGGATGTCCGCCAGCGCCCGATGTGCCAGACCTTTGGCCGGCTGGCCGAAGTAGATTCGGGGATACCAGCGGCGGCACAGCTCCTTGATCGAGCTCACGTCGATCATCCGGTAGTGCAAATAATCATCGAGTTTGGGCATATCCCTGGCGATGAAGCCGCGGTCGGTCGCGATGGAATTGCCAGCCAGCGGTGCGGTCTTGGCCTGGGGAATGTGTGTGCGCACGTAGTCCAGCACCAGTGACTCCGCGGTGGCCACATCGGTGGTGGAAGCGCGCACCTCGTCGACCAAACCCGACTTTGCGTGCATTTGGGCCACGACGTCCACCATCGAGGTCAAGGCATCGTCGCCGGCATGGATGACCACATCGAGGCCATCGCCGAGGATATTGAGTTCGGAGTCGGTCACCAGCACTGCGATCTCGATGAGCAGGTCGGACCTGAGGTCCAAGCCGGTCATTTCGCAGTCGATCCACACCAGTTCGTCTCGCACAGCGTTCAACAGTATGCCTCTGGGAGCGGTGATTGTCGGGAGACAGCAACTTCGGTGCCGGCCGGCGCAGGGCAGACACGAGCCGACGCAAGCGCAGACGCTGGTCAGCGGAGGCCAGCAGGTTAGTCAGCGCCAAGTTTTTTGTACACGGCCCCGACGATGGGCGAGACGATCGAGCGTGGCGCGTATCCGCTGGCAGCTGACATCGCCTTGGACGTGAGCCCGGGGACTACGCGCATCTTGTTGCGCTCCAAACCCTCCAGCGAAACCTTCGCGGTGTATTCGGTGGAAATCCATAGGAAGTCGGGGATCAACCGCTCAACTAGTGACTGCTCCTCCGGGTTGGGTAGCTCGGTGCGCACCGGCCCAGGTGCCAGCACCGTCACATGTACCCCTGCTGCCTTGAGTTCGCCCCGCAGGGACTCGCTGAAGGTATTGACGAACGCCTTCGTGGCCGCATAGGTGGCGTTATTCGGAATCGGTGAGTTGCCTGCTGCCGATCCGGAGATCAGGATGCCGCCGGCACCCCGTTCCACCATGCCGGGCAGCACCGCCAGCACGAGGTCGTGAACACCGAGCACGTTGAGCGCAACTTGCTTGCGTTCGCCGTCCGGATCAAGTGAGACCACCGAGCCGAACGTCGCGGTGCCCGCGTTTGCGCACAGGATCGAGATGTTGCGGGAGGCGAGCTCCTCGCACAATTCACCGCGGTCGGTAGGATCGGCCAGGTCTACAGCGCGCACCTCGACTGTCACTCCGTACCGCTCGCGCAACCGGTCGGCGAGCGCTGTGAGCACATCCTCGCGTCGCGCCGTGATGATCAGGCTGTGGCCGCGGGCGGCGAGCTCGACGGCCAGCGCTTCGCCAATGTTCTGCGACGCACCAGTGACGACAGCCCGGGCATCGGTGCTGGGGGCGGGTACCGGCATGGCCGGACTATATCGTGGGCGTCCATGAGCAAGCCGCCGCCTCCGGTCCAGACATCGGTGGTCGCCACCTCGACCCGGTCTCGCGTAGCGGCATGGGCTTTGTGGGACTTCGGTGCGACAGCGGTCAACGCGATCGCCATAACTTTCGTGTTCTCGGTCTACGTAACGGGAACCGTCGGCGCAGATCTGCCCGGCGATACCAGTCCGGCCAGCTGGCTGGGCCGGGCGCTGGGTTTGGCTGGTCTGGTCGTCGCGCTGCTGGCGCCTGTCACCGGCGTGTGGGTCGATGCCCCCGTGCGCCGACGCCGTGTGCTCGCCATGCTGACCGGGATGGTGGTCCTGTTGACCGCCGCGATGAGCCTCATCCGAGACGACCACCGGTATTTGTGGCCCGCCTTGATCCTGCTTGCCTGCACTTCAGCCTGCAGCGAACTCGCCACCGTGCCGTACAACGCCATGCTGCGCCAAATCTCGACCCCTGCTAACTCCGGGCGGGTATCCGGATTCGGTCTCGCGCTCGGGTATTTCGGTAGTGTTCTGGCGCTGCTGGTGGTCTACCTCGGATTCATCGCCGGGACCGGCGAGACGCGTGGAATGCTGAATCTTCCCGTCGCTGACGGACAGAATGTACGGGCGGCAATGTTGCTGACTGCTGCGTGGTTCGCTCTGTTCGCACTGCCCCTGCTCATCTCTGTTCCGACTGCCACCTCAGAGCAACCCGGCGGGCGCGTCAGTGTCTTGGGTGCCTACCGGAGGCTGGGCGCCGAGGTCCGCGGCGAGTGGCGCCGCGACCGACACTTCGTCTACTTCCTTGGCGCCAGCGCGCTGTTTCGGGACGGGCTGGCCGGCGTGTTCGCGTTCGCTGCGGTGATTGGCGTCAGCGTCTACGGGGTGTCGCCGGCAGATGTGTTGTTGTTCGGCGTGGCTGCATCTGTTGTCGCTGCTATCGGGGCGGGGGTCGGCGGGCATGTCGACGACTGGGTGGGCTCCAAACGGGTGATCGTGCTGTCGCTGTCGGCCATGATCGCTGCCGGACTCACCCTGGTGGCCCTGTCGGGTGTGCTGGCATTCTGGGTGTGCGGCCTGGTGCTGGCACTGTTCATTGGGCCGACGCTTTCAGCATCACGCACGCAGCTGCTGCGAATGGCCGCCGATGGCAAGGAGGGCGTGGCATTCGGGCTTTATACGACGACTGGCCGTGCGGTGTCTTTCCTGGCGCCATGGCTGTTCTCGGTGTTCATCGACATCTTCGACACTGACCGGGCCGGCATGGTCGGGTTGTGCGTTGTGCTCGGGCTCGGGCTCGTGGCGCTGCTAGCGGTGCGCGCGCCGCACTCGCGGACGCCCAGGCGGACCTGACGGCGCGACACTGCTAGGGCCGCTACCTGGTTGTCGCGCAGATGGTCAGGCCGGCGCCGGTGCGTTCGGCCAATTGGACGCCGTTCACGGTGATCGAGCAGGACAGCTCCCGCCCGACGTTGATGATGCTGATGCTGGCCGAACCTGCGGCCGGCTGGGGTAAGGACACCTGCTTGCTCCATGGCAGCAGCACATTGAATTCGGTCTGCAGCATGCCTCCGGAGTCGACGTAGGTGATGTTGATGACCCGGCCGCTCCCTTGGACGGTGTAGACGACGATGTCGGTTGCGCCGCGGACAGTGGTGTCGGTCGGCGGCGTCGGGGAGGGCGTCGTCGGCAACGTCGGCAGTGGCAGTAACGGCGAGGGGGTCGTTGGCGTAGCGGTGGGAGTTCGTGGGGTTGCGGTGGGAGTGGAGTAACTGGGCTCGGGCTGGGGGGGCAACGGCGCCACCACGGTCTGTTGCCTGGAGCTGTTGACGACCACCAAAGCGATCGTCAGGCCGACGACGGTGAGCACGGCGACCGCAGTGAGAATCCACAGCCAGCGAGGAGCCTTCGGGCCGTCGGGTGGGGGCGGTTCGGGGTTGTGGCCCGGTTGATATTGCGGTCCATGCTGCCCCGCCGCCGAGGTTTCGTAGCCAAACGGCGAATACGTAGGTAGGCGTTCGGTCGGCTGTGACGAGGGTCGCTGGTAGGGCGCCCCATACTGTGCCTGGGTCGCATAAGCGGGATCGGAATAGCCGGGGGAGTTGTAGCCGAACTGTTGTGTCGGCTCGTTGCCCGTACCGGAGCTTCCTTGCTCCTCGCGTCCGCGGTCCGTCATGCCCACCTCATTATCTGCAGGGTACCTGTGCAGTCGCTCGGTGTGCCGACTTTGCTGCCCAGATCTCGCCACCCGCAGGCCGTGCAGAATCCGGTATTGGGGCACCCCAGATGCGGGGGGTTCAGGGCACTTCGTCGTCGCCGCGTTTCTCGGCTGACCGGGCGGTGCAGAGGTTTGGCGAAGTAGCTTGGCGAGATCGTTTCGAAGGTAAACTCATGCTGTGCGCGCCAGCGAGGTGCGACGGCTGAGGGGACATGGCATGCGAGGCACACTCGGATTGGTAGTGCTCGTCTGGTTGTTGATCGGTGTTTTCGCCGCGTATCAGCGGGACTACTTCAGTGGTGGCGAAGCCACCTGCGCGAGCGCTGGAACCATCGCGCTCACAACGGTTGCTGGACCGCTGAATTATTTTGGAGTCAATCCGAAAGTCACCGATTGCAACATCCCGAAACCCAGCGTGTAAGTCACTGACTGCTCAACCCTTAGAAGTGGAGTGCCCATGATCGGCTTGGGTGTGATCCTGCTCGTACTGGGTTTCTTTTTGGGCATGGGAATCCTGACCTACATCGGGGTCGTACTTCTTGTCATCGGAGCGGTCTTCTGGCTCCTGGGTTCCATCGGCCGTCCGGTCGGCGGCCGAAGGTCCTGGTACTAGCTTCAATCAGAAAGTCGTTCAGCCGAGGTCAGCGCTGCCACCGTCAAAGCTCTCAGGACGGCCCGCGAGCTGACTTGAGCCGTTTTCGTGGTCCCGGGTTTCACACTGTGCGACGTGGAGTTCAGCAAGCCGAAGAGCGCGTGAGCTGTCAGGCGCGCATCGGTTTCGGTCAGGGAGGAATCGCGTCGGCGCAACACGTCGACCCAGATCTCAACGTACTGTCGCTGTTTTCGCCGGACCTGCCGTTTGGCGGCCGGGGGCAGGCTGCCAAGGTCGCGGTCTTGAATGCGAATGAGGTCGGATTCTCCGAGTGCGAAGTCCAGGTGGAAATCGATCAATCCCTCGAGTGCGGATTCAGCATCGTGGGCTCGACGGGCCACCTCGTTCGCCCCAGTCAGTAGTCGAGTACTGATTCCGACCAACAGCTCAGCCAGAAGGGCTTCCTTATTGGGAAAATGACGATAGATCGCGGGCCCGCTGACGCCGGCTGCGGCACCAATGTCCTCCAGTCGGACTGCGAGATAGCCGTGTTCGGCCATCAGTCGCTCAGCGGCGGTGATGAGTTGGCTGCGACGATCGGACTTGGCCTTGCTGCGCCGCGAAGCATGCTGGGGTACCGCCGACGGCGAACTCTGCGCGGTCATCACCCAACCTCCAGCCGACGGTGGACACCGAGAGTTAATGATGGTTAACATACCATCGGTTAGTCTCGATTAACTCAACTGAGGCGGATTCGGCGATGGCAGCGCAGGCATCACATCACGAGGATCATGTTGCGCTGGTGACACAGTTGCGGAGCAAGCTGGCCACTGCGGCCCTGGGTGGCTCGGAGCGCTCCCGCGAGCGACATGTCAGCAGAGGCAAGTTGCTGCCTCGTGGCCGCGTCGAGGGGTTGCTCGACCCCGGCAGCCCGTTCCTCGAATTGGCCGCACTGGCGGCCGACGGAATGTACGACGATGAGTGCCCGGGGGCGGGAATCATCGCCGGGATCGGTCGGGTGTCGGGCCGCGAATGCATGATCGTGGCCAACGACGCGACGGTCAAGGGTGGAACGTACTATCCGATCTCGGTCAAGAAGCACTTGCGGGCGCAG
>JBMYXJ010000027.1:0-12682 GCA_049608285.1 Mycobacterium sp.
CCGACCCGTGCTTATCACTGGGAGAATAGCGTGGCAGGTGGGGTTACTGCGACGGATGTGGGCTAATCAGTTCAAAATTAATTAACTACTCAGATGTAATTCCGAGCTGCTCAGAGCGCTGTTTCGCGGCCCTCACCGCGTTGCCAACCGCCGCCCGCAAACCGCCTCGTTCAAGTTCTCGCAGACCAGAGGCGGTGGTGCCGCCGGGCGAGGTAACGGTGGCGCGCAACTGCGCCGCCGAGGTATCCACCGTCACCCCCATCGCCGTCTCCGCTTCGGGCGAGGCGGATTCGAGGCGTTCGAGGAGCATTTTCGCCGAACCCGCCATCGTTTGCACCGCCAACTCAGTGGCCACCGACCGCGTAAGGCCCACATCCACACCGGCATCTACTAGCGCCTCGACCATCAGGAAGAAATACGCCGGACCCGATCCTGACACCGCGGTAACGGCGTCGAGCTGGGGCTCGACCACGGTGAGGACCCCTCCGATGGCGTCGAAGAGCTCAGACACCTCCTTGAGGTGCTCGGCGGTGGCAAACTGGCCGGGTGCAACTGCGCTGACTCCGGCGCCGACCAGCATCGGCGCGTTGGGCATCACTCGTACAACCGGACTACCGGCGGGCAGCTTGTTCTCGTAGTAAGCCGTAGTGACCCCCGCGACCAGCGTCACAAATACCTGTTCGGCCGTGTCACTCTCCAGCTTGGTAGCGGCTTCAGCGATGTCGCCGATGACATTCCCCACGTCGGCCGGCTTGACCGCGACAACAACGTAAGTGGCGGTGTCGACAGCGTCCGCGACCGTCGTCATCAACACAATGTACTTCTCTGAGAGGTACCTCGCGCGCGCGGGATCCCGCTCGGCCACGACCAGGTCCTTGACCTGCTTTCCGGCGCGCAGCAGCCCCGCCAATAGCGCCTCGCCGATACTCCCACCGCCGATAATCGCGATCCTGGCCATGCCGGAAAGCATCGCACGCCCCCGGGCCGGGACGCCCGGCGGCGTCACGGCCTTGTCGGATTGTTATCTGAGCCGACGGGAGGCGGCACCATCGCCAGTTGGCGACTCTGCACAATGATGCGCCCTTCGTAATCGACCACCGTGTGGTCCTCGTCGAACCACTCCTGCCCAATCTGGGTGGTGGTAGCCATGACCCGCAACCAACCATCAGACGGCCGCGCCCGCAGGTAGGCGGTCAACTGAACCGTCGGCGCCCAACCGAATCTGTTGACCCCCCTTGCCACCGGAGCCGACACATCGCCACACAGCAGCGCGAACAACACGTCCGGAGCCGCACCTTTGGGTCGCACCCAGTACTCGATGATGGGCGGGCCGCCATCCCAGCGCGGGGCGAACGTCGTCATTGACGGCCTGATATCGCAGCCGTCGGCCAGGTGAACGATATCGGCCATGGGGTGACCCGGTCCGATCGGTTCGATGCCGGGCGGGGGGTCCGGCGTCATGAGCGGTGCCACCGGGTTCGCCGAAAGCAGCGGCGTTACGCGGTGCTCCGGGGTACCCATCGTGACGGCGCCGCGCAATGCGGTGCGGTCCCCCTGATTCAACGCGACATCGACGAGGCTGACCCGCCGCCCACGCTTGCGCACCTTGGTGCGGACCTGCATGGGACCCGGATCCGGCGACCACAGGAAGTTTCCCGACACCGCGATCGGCTCAACGTCCGCGCTGCCGGCGATCTCGGTGCGGGCGGCGTTGGCGCAGAGCGCCAACATCGCGCCGCCGTGGATCTTCGGCCCTATCGTCCAGTGTTCATTCAGCACGCCCTCGTAGACACCGTCACCGGCCGCGGTCAGCGCCATCGCGTCGGTGAACAGCGGGGAACTCGTCATCTGGCGTCCGGTCGTCAACGCAGCAGATGGGCCCGAGCGAACTGCAGCGACTCGGAGAGCAGCGCCTCACGCTCGGCTCCATTGCGCGCCCCGGAGGTCGTGATCTCGAGGATGACGTGGCCGGCAAAGTCCCCGGCGGCCAGTGTCTGGCAGACCTCCACGGTCGGCTGCGTGCCTCGGCCCGGTACAAGGTGCTCGTCAGTTGGGGCGCCACTGCCGTCGCACAAGTGCAGATGCACCAAGCCAGCGCCCATGCGCTGGGCCATATCGAGCGCGTCCGTGCCAGCAGTGGCCGTGTGCGAAAGGTCCAGCGTGTAGTGCGCGTGGCCGCCGTCGAGCGGGTCGTAGGACGGCGCGAACGCCGAGATCCCGGGCCCTGGGTTGCCACCCCGCTTCCGCATCCGCTCGATCGATGTCTGTCCAGCCCCAAAAAATCTGTCCGCACGGAATGGGAACATGTTCTCCACCGCCACCATCACCTCACCAGCGGATTCGAGCTCTGCCACCTGATCAGCGAACCCCTCGGCGTAGCGGCGCTGCCAACGAAAAGGTGGATGGACCACCACGGTCTGGGCCCCGAGTTGCTCTGCGGCGCGAACGCTGCGTTCGAGCTTCGGGATCGGATTGGGACCCCACACTCGCTGAGAGATCAACAGGCAGGGAGCGTGCACTGACAGCACGGGCACCCGATAGCGCTTAGACAGCTCCTCGATGGCGTCGACATCCTGGCTCACCGATTCTGCCCACACCATCAGCTCGACGCCGTCGTACCCCAGCCGAGCGGCGTACTCGAACGCGGCCTCGGTCCTCAGCGGGTAGACCGAGGCCGTCGAGAGACCGACCTTGATGGCGGGGCGCACAGTGCTTTATCCGGCCTTTTCTGACTCAGTGCGGGCGTCAGCCCGATTGCAACAATGCCTGCGGGCCAAACGTGACTAGCACGCCGACTGCCACCGCGATCAGGGTGCTGCCGATGTCCTCGGTCTTGCGCACCACCCGGACGGCGACCACCAGACCAAGAATCACCAGAACCGACAACACTAAAGCGATGATGTTGTTCCACCTCCACAGCTGATCGAAGGCCAAGAACAGGCCCGCACCGAAGAGCACCGCGAACACGCACTGCCCGACGATCCACAATCCGTGCACGAATGACGCCATCCGACCTGGTTCGCTGTGCTCGGCGTCCTCCTCGTCACCGAAATCCTCGTCGAGTTCCTCCGCGTAGCCGAGGTTGATCTCATCAGGCGCGGAGCGCGCCCCTCGCCGCGCGAGGTCGTCAGCGATGGTCTGACCGCCAAAAAGGGGCTCCTGGGTCGAGCGAAGGTAGGACGGCAACTCGTCGTTGTCCTGGGTCTCGGATGCAGTCTCGTTCTCCAGGTCCTCGTTGTCGGGCGGCGCCGCCGGATCTGCCTGTGCGTCGAGCGCATCAGTCTCGTCCTCGCCAGCGTCGACTGGGTCTGGGCTCATGTGCTCGGCATCGTCGACCACCGACTCCACCCCTTCCGAAGACTCCACAGCTTCCACCGACTCCACAGCTTCGGCCGACTCCACCGACTCCATAGCTTCGGCCGACTCCACAGCTTCCACCGAGTCCACAGCTTCCACCGACTCCGGAGCTCCCAGCGGCTTCTGGGACTCCTTCAATTTCTCGCTCCGCTTACGGCCAAAGCCGAAACGCCGCCGTTTCGGTGCCTCATCGACGGGGTCGGGGTCGACGCCGACATCCTCGATGTGCCGTGAGAACTCGGCGACCACGGCGGCATAGTCGTCGCCAGCATCATCATCGGCGGACGCCTCCCCACTGACCTCGGGATCCTCTGGGGCCTCAGCCTCGACCTCGACCTCGACCTCCACGTCCTCGGACGCGATCACAGTCTCGGCGCCCGGGGGTTCGGGCTCAGGTTCGGCGACCTCAGCTACCGCCTCAGCTTCTGCCTCGGGTTCGGCCTCCGTGGACTCAGACCCAGACTCACTCGCCTCAACCTCAGACTCGGCGACCTCAGCTTCTACCTCAGCTTCTGCCTCAGCATCTGCCTCAGACTCAGACTCAGCCTCAGCCTCAGCCTCAGCCTCAGCCTCAGCCTCAGACTCAGACTCAGCTTCTGCCTCAGACTCAGACTCAGACTCAGACTCAGACTCAGCGTCGGCCTCTTCCAGCCGCTCCTCTACCGCAGCGGACGTCGAGGCAGGATCCGGTTCATCGCTGCGGATAATGGGAATTTCGCCTGTGAGCTCGGCCACCGAGACCGCCTCTGCGTTGCCCCGCCGGCGGCGACGCTTACGACCGATAGGGGGCGAACCGATCGTGCCGTTCTTAGCCAGCAACTCGGAGACCGAGATCGGCCGAGTCTCGTTGCCGCTGTCATCTGATCCAGTCATCGCCTGTCGCCTTTGAGCGTCGTTGCTTCAACGTCCAGCATTGCCTACAGACATCTTCCGTGAGGCCATCTTCCGCGAGGCCGAATCTGCAGTGCCGGCCACCAGCGCCGTGCCGTCGGCTTCGCTGTCGAGCTTTCGCAGTATCAACCCCTCTCGCAACGCCCAGGGACAGATATCAACACTCTCGATACCAAGTGCCTTCATACTCGCCTCGGCCACCAGAGCACCTGCGACGATCTGCGGCGCGCGATCGGCGCTCACCCCTTCTAGTTCCGCACGGTCAGACACGGTCATCCTAGAGATGAAATTGATGAGCTGACGAAGACCCGGCGCCGTCAGGGTCCGCTTAACCCGTGGTCCGGCGCCCGAGGGCGCCGCCCCGGTCAGCCTGGCCAACGACCGGAACGTCTTCGAGGTCGCCACCGCCAGGTCAGGATTGCCCGCCTCGGCGATCGCGACGCCCGCCTCCGACAACTCGTTCGCCAGCCAGTCACGAAGCATGGTCACGCGGCGACGGCCGGGCGGATCGTCGGGTAACCATTCCCGCGCCATGCGGCCCGCACCCAACGGCAGCGACATCGCAACGTCGGGCTCCTCGTCGACGCCGCTGGACAATTCCAGCGATCCGCCGCCAATGTCGATGTTGATGATGCGTCCGGCGCTCCAGCCATACCACCGGCGTACCGCCAGGAACGTCAGCCGGGATTCGTCCACGCCGCTGAGCACGCGTAGCGCGACCCCGGTTTCGGATTTCACTCGGGCCAATACGTCCTCGGAGTTCTTGGCGTCGCGCACCGCGGAGGTGGCGAACGCCATGAGCTCCGAGCACCCCGAGCTGGTAGCGATCTTGGCCAACTCGTCGACGGTACCGACCAGCTTGTCCGCACCCCGCCGGGTGAGCTTTCCAGAGTTATCGATGGCCTCCGCCAGCCGCAGAGAGGCCTTGGTTGAGCTCATCGGGGTCGGGTGCCCACCTCGGCGTGCGTCCACCACCAAGAGATGGACGGTGTTGCTACCCACGTCTAGCACGCCTAATCGCACCCATCCAACCTAATGGGTCTACGGTGGAATGCTGTGAGTGGATCGCCCGGTGAGGTCGAGTTGGATTTCGCTCGAGAATGGGTGGAGTTCTATGACCCAGATAATCCCGAGCACCTGATAGCCGCCGACATGACATGGCTGTTGTCCCGCTGGACATGCGTGTTCGGCACGCCAGCCTGCCAGGGCACAGTCGAGGGACGCCCGGACGACGGATGCTGTTCTCACGGCGCGTTTCTGTCCGACGACGACGATCGCGCCCAACTCGACGACGCCGTCAAACTGCTCACCGACGAGGATTGGCAGTACCGCAAGAAGGGCTTGGGTAAAAAGGGCTATCTCGAACTGGACTCCTACGAAGACAAACCCAACCTGCGGACCCGAAAGCACAAGGGCGCCTGCATCTTCCTTAACCGCCCGGGCTGGCCCGGCGGTATCGGTTGTGCGCTGCACAGCAAGGCGCTCAAAATCGGTGTAGAGCCACTGACCCTCAAGCCCGAAGTCTGCTGGCAGCTACCGATTCGGCGCACCCAGGAGTGGGTCACCCGGCCCGACGGCACTGACGTGCTCAGGACGACGATCACCGAGTATGACCGGCGCGGCTGGGGTGAAGGAGGTGCCGATTTGCATTGGTACTGCACCGGAGACCCAGCAGCCCACGTCGGAGCAAAGCAGGTCTGGCAGACCTACGCACCCGAGCTCAGCGAATTACTCGGCAGCAAAGCTTACGCGGAGCTGGCATCAATGTGTAAGCGTCGCAGCAGTTTAGGCCTCGTTGCCATCCATCCGGCTACTCGCGCCGCCGAAGGACAGTGCCCGAGCTGACGATCTGGGCAGAGTTCACCTTATCTCCTGCACGACTTCAGTTTTGCGGCCGAGTCGGTTCGGCTTCCAATTTGTAACCCAGACCGCGCACCGTGACCAGATGTACCGGATTAGCAGGGTCTGCCTCGATTTTGCTACGCAGCCGCTTGACGTGCACGTCGAGAGTCTTGGTGTCGCCGACGTAGTCGGCACCCCAAACTCGGTCGATGAGCTGGCCCCTGGTGAGAACCCGGCCGCTATTGCGCATCAAATACTCCAGTAGGTCGAACTCCTTGAGAGGCAAGGTAATCGGAGATCGGTTGACACTGACTACGTGCCGCTCCACATCCATGCGGACCGGACCGGACTCCAGTACTCCGCCGTCGCTTCCCATATCGTCAGCATCGGCGCCACGGCGAAGCACCGCCCGGATGCGCGCGATCAACTCGCGTGCAGAGTACGGCTTGGTGACGTAGTCGTCCGCACCGAGTTCGAGGCCGACGACCTTGTCGATCTCGCTGTCCCGGGCGGTCACCATGATGACGGGGACACTTGAGCGCGACCGCAACTGCTTGCACACATCGGTACCACTCATCCCAGGAAGCATCAGATCCAAGAGCACGATGTCAGCGCCCGAACGCTCGAATTCAGCAAGCGCCGAAGGCCCGTCGGTAACCACAGTTGCCTCGAAACCCTCTTTACGTAGGAGGAAAGCCAGGGGATCAGCCAAGGACTCCTCGTCCTCGACGATTAGTACGCTGGTCATGGCTGCGCTAGTCCTCTCGTTCGTCTTGATCGTCTGAGTCGTCTCCGTCTGCGTAGGCAGGAATCGACAAAGTGAACGTCGACCCCGTACCCGGCTGACTCCACAGCCGAATGGAACCATTGTGATTGGCGGCCACGTGTTTGACGATCGCCAACCCCAGCCCAGTACCCCCGGTAGCCCGGGATCGCGCCTGGTCGACGCGGAAGAATCGTTCGAAGACCCGCTCTTGATCGGCTCGGGCGATGCCGATACCACGGTCAGTGATCGCGATCTCGACGTTGTCGCCGCGTCGGCGCCGGCTTATCGATACCGAGGATCCGTCGGGCGAGTATGCGATCGCGTTGGCAACCAGGTTGGCGATCGCCGTCACCAGCAATGGCTGATCGCCGAGCACCCGGAAGCCCGTCGGAGCGTCGGTGTTGACCACGATATCGGCGTTGTCCGCCGCAACCTTGTGTCGGGAGAACGCCTCGGTGACCACACTGTCCACGTCGACTGCTTCCAAATCGGGCAGCCTCTCCGCGCCCTGCAACCGCGACAGTTCGATGAGCTCGCCCACCATGTCGGCTAGCCGATTGGACTCTGTAACCATCTTCGCAGCGAACCGACGAATAGTCTGCGGGTCGTCGTTGGAGGCCAGGATGGCTTCAGCCAGCACACCCACCGCCCCAACTGGCGTCTTGAGCTCGTGGCTGACATTGGCCACGAAATCCCTGCGCGTAGCCTCCATCCGCGCGTGCTCGGACTGGTCGTCAAGGTAGACCACCGCGAACCTCCGGTCGTCTTCGGTCAGCAACCGCACATGGCCCCGCACCGAGAGCCCGGACCTGCCGGGGCGACTGCGTTCTCGCGGAGACAGGTCGACCTCGGCGGGCTCTCCTGTGTTCAGCGTGCGCTGGGCGGCCACCCAGGCGCGATCGTCGAGGAGTCGGTCACGCACTAGGCCCAGTTCCTTGGCGCGCTCGTTGGTGTAGACCACGTCGCGGTAAGTATCGACGACCGCGATTCCTACCGGGGATTGCGCCACCACGTGCTCAAGCATCTGCGAAACGGTGATGCCTGACTGTTGGGTAGCGCGCCGATCTCTACGTTCGCGCAGGCGGGGGGCTACCACCACACCGAACGCCACACCGATCGACAACGCGAGCAGTGCCGCGATCGCTGCAATCAACAGCGCCGATACGACACTCACGCGAAAATCCTACGCACTGAGTGAACGTCATCCCAGCAGCGTGCGGACAAATCGGGATATGTCACAAACCCACACACCGATGTTCGGTTTGACGCCCCCCATTGTTCACCCAGAATTCGTCGGGTGCGGACGCAGATCCTGATCGGCCGACTACTTGGCGCCCTGGGCGGCCACCGCCGCCGCGCCGGCCGCGGCAGCCTCGGGGTCGAGGTACTGCCCCCCGGGAAGTAACGGCGTGAGGTCAGCGTCCAGGTCATATCGGAGCGGGATGCCGGTGGGGATATTCAGTCCCACCACGTCCTGTTCGGACATGCCGTCCAGGTACATGACCAGCGCACGAAGTGAATTGCCGTGGGCGGCAATCAGCACGGTCTTGCCTGCCTTCAGGTCGGGGACGATCACCTCGGTGAAATAGGGCACGAACCGCGCGACGACGTCCTTGAGACATTCGGTCAACGGTTGTCCGCCGGGTATGTCCGCATAGCGCGGATCGCCGTCTTGGCTGAATTCACTTCCCGGCTCGATCGGCGGCGGCGGGGTGTCATAGCTGCGCCTCCAGGCCATGAACTGCTCCTCGCCGTATTTGGCCTTGGTCTCGGCCTTGTTCAGTCCCTGCAGCGCGCCGTAGTGACGCTCGTTGAGCCGCCAGTCGCGGTGCACCGGGATCCAGTGCCGGTCTGCCCCGTCAAGTGCAACGTTGGCGGTGGTGATGGCCCGCCGGAGAAGCGAGGTGTACAGCACGTCGGGAAGGCGGTCCTGAGCCTTGATGAGCTCGCCCGCGCGGATCGCTTCCGACATTCCCTTGGCGGTCAGATCGACGTCGACCCATCCGGTGAACTGGTTCAGCGCGTTCCATTCGCTCTCGCCGTGACGGAGCAAGATCAGCGTCGGGTTATCGGCCATCCGGAAATTCTCTCACGGCCACCAGATGTCCTCCTCCCGATCGGCGCCGGTAGCTCAGTCGTCCTCGATGATGTGCTCGAAGGCCCGCAGGTTCTTCAGCGACTCACCGCGAGCCACCCGCCACTCCCATTCCTTCTGAATGGATGTCCGAAAACCTAACTCCAGCAACGTGTTGAAGTCCGCGTCGACCGCCTCAAGCACCTGCCCGAGAACCCGGTCGACTTCCTCATCGGTGACCGCCGCCAAGGCCATCCGGCCGACCAGGTAGATATCGCCGGTGTTGTCGAGCGTGTACGCGACGCCGTAAAGCCTGCGGTTGCGCCTGAGCAGGTATCGATAGACACCCTCGTAGTTCTCGTCGGGCTTGCGACAGACGAAGGCCTCGACCCGCACCGAGTGTTCGCCGATCATCAGAATGGTGTTGGTTGTGAGCCTGCGCTCGCCAGGCAGCGCGACGACGAGCCCGGGCAGGCTCCCGCGGGCACCTTCATGATGGCTGTAGTTCAGGTCGTGCTCGTTGAGCGTCTTCTCGATGATCGCCTGGACGTCTGGCGCCTTCCGGTCGCTCACGCCCGAACGCCCCGGCGCATCGAGAATCGACGTCCGCTTCGCCGGGCCGATGGTGGACCCTGATGGCGGACGAGGTGATCGGCCATCACAAGCCCGTAGCTGCCCAGGAGTGCATCGACGGTGTGTCCCCAGGTGAAGTCGGCAGCATGCTCGATGGCCCCGCGCCGCATGTTCGCCGGATCCCGACGCAGTACATCGCCGATCGTTTTCGCCCAGTCGTGGGTATCGTGGCCGTCCACCAGTGCACCGCTGACACCGTCACGCACCGCCACCGGCAATCCGCCGACCGCGGCCGCCACCACCGGAGTCCCGCACGCCTGGGCCTCGACGGCAACCAGGCCGAAGGATTCCGAATAGCTCGGTATCGCGACGACGTCGGCGGCCCGGTACACGCGAACCAGATCGTCGCGGGACTGCGGGGGCAGGAACGTCACGCGGTTGGTAATACCCAACTCGGCGGCGAGGTGAGCCAAACCGCCGGGGGCTGACAGACCTGAGCCGGATGGTCCACCGGTGATCAGTACCCGCACGTCGGGTAATTGCGCGGCCGCACGCAGCAGCACGTCGGGTGCCTTGTGGGGCTGGATGCGGCCGACGAACGCCACCATCGGGGTCCGAGCGTCCAAGGCCTCCAGTCCCAGCGCGGCGCGAGCGGCCTGGCGACTACCCGGGGTGAAGTTCGCTAAATCGACGCCGGGGTGCACGATGTCGATGCGGTCGGGATCTGCTTGGTGCAGCGAAATTAGTTGTCGGGCTTCATGTTCAGTGTTGACGATGAGCCGGTCAGCCTCGTCGACCACTTGCTGCTCGCCGACGGACCGTAACGGCGGTTCGGGGGAATCACCTTCGGCCAGCGAGGCGTTTTTCACCGCCGCAAGGGTGTGGGCGGTGTGCACAAGCGGGACCGCCCAACGGTCCGCTGCCAGCCATCCGACTTGTCCGGAAAGCCAGTAGTGCGAATGCACGAGGTCGTAGTAGCCGGGTTCGTAGGTGGCCTCGGCACGCAGCACGCCAGCAGTAAATGCACACAGCTGAGTCGGTAGGTCGTTCTTGTCCAGCCCCTCGAACGGCCCCGCCACGACGTTGCGCACCAGCACGCCGGGCGCCACCCGCACGACCGGCTGATCGGTTGACGAGGTGGCTCTGGTGAAGATCTCCACGTCGACGCCGCGGCGGGCCAACTCCAGCGCCGTCTGCAACACATAGACGTTCATGCCGCCTGCGTCGCCGGTACCTGGCTGGGCCAGCGGAGAGGTGTGCACTGACAGCACCGCCACCCGGCTTGGGATAGGCAATCCGGAGGGCCGGCCGTACGGATCGGTCGCTAGACGCACACCGTCATGTCTACACCGCCGCGTCCACCTCCTAACTCGCGCGCTCACCTCAGACCCACAGGCCGCTTTCCATCAGCGCGAACATGGGGGGATTCAGGTGGCACGCGGTCAACGCAGCAGACCCGTTTAGGCTTGCAGATATGACGACTCACTCAGACCCACGGCCGGTCGCTGTGGTCACCGGAGCCAGCGGCGGAATCGGTGAAGCAACCGCAAGAACTCTTGCCGGACAGGGGTTTCATGTGATCTGCGTGGCGCGCCGCGAAGCTCCGATCAAGGCTTTGGCTTCCGAGATCGGCGGGACGGCCATCGTGGCGGACGTCACCGACACCTCGGCAGTGACGGCTCTGGCCAGCCAGCTGGACCGCGTGGACCTGCTCGTCAACAATGCAGGAGGCGCGCGTGGGATGGAATCGGTGGCCGACGCCGACGTGGACCACTGGCGCTGGATGTGGGAAGCCAACGTGCTGGGCACGCTGCATGTCACCCGGGCGTTGCTGCAGAAACTGATCGACTCCGGTGACGGGCTGATAGTCACCGTCACTTCTATCGCCGCTGTGGAGACCTACGACAACGGATCTGGCTACACCACTGCCAAGCACGCGCAGGGCGTACTGCACCGCACGTTGCGTAGCGAACTTCTTGGAAAGCCCTTGCGATTCACCGAAATCGCACCCGGGATGGTCAAGACTGACTTTTCGTTGCGGCGGTTCAACGGTGACGCCGAGCGGGCTGAGAAAGTCTACGAAGGCGTGACACCCCTGGTCGCTGAAGACATCGCCGAGGTGATCGGATTCGTGGCCAGTAGGCCATCACACGTGGACCTGGATTTGATCGTTGTACGGCCGCGCGACCAGGTCAGTGGAGCCAGCGGGCCGCGCTTCAATAGATCGACGACGTTGGCCTAGCGGCCGGGGGTGGCGCCGGCCGCGTGCGGTGCATGCTTGGGTGTCGCGGGCGCGGACAGGGGGAGGTGGTCCGGACCGTCCTGTCCCGACAGCGCTGACATCGAGGTCCAGTCGTCCCAGTCCACTGCCCAGTCCCAGATGTCGCCGTCTGCGTACGACAGCTCGATGCGGGTACCCGAAACCTCCACGGGATCGCCGTAGATCGCACTGTTGAAGTACTGCTCGGCATCCGCGGACGACAGGTTTATGCACCCGTTGGTGACGTTGGTGTTGCCCTGGGCTCCCGAGCTGGCCGGGTTGGCGTGGATGAATTCACCGTTGTTGGATATCCGCACGGCGAACCGCTCGCGGACGTTGGCGTAGCCGGCCGCCGGGTTGGTCATGTAAAAGTCTTCGTACAGCTCGGTGACCACGTGGATACCGCTGCGGGTCACGTTGCGGTCCACATCCCCTTCTCCGTAGCTGCACGGGAAGTCCATGATGACGCCCTCGTCGGTGACCACCTGGATGCGGTGCGATGTCGCGTCGGCCTTGACCACCTGGCGACGGCCGACCTTGAAGTCCAGCGTCGAATCGCTGGCGCCGTAGGCGCCGTCACCGAAGGGCACCCCGTAAAGCTTGGCGTCAACGTGCACCACGGTGCCGGCCGGGTAGTACTCACGGGTGCGCCAATGCACACGCGACCCGCCGACCTCGTTGGGCAGCCAGGCCCAACTGCCTTCGACTGGCGGAGTGGTCGTGACCGACAACGCCTTCTCCACTGTCGGTCGGTCCTCTTCGGCGATCGCGGCGTCGAACTGCAGGATGATCGGCGCTGCGACGCCGACGGTCTGACCGTCGGCGAGCTGGAACTGACCATTGACCTGATTGGCCGGCTCGACCGTCGTAAACGATGCAGAGACCGGTACTGCTTTACCGTTACGGCCGACTGCGGTGC